>DAOTYR010000538.1:0-1913 GCA_034434655.1 Chloroflexaceae bacterium | reverse complement strand
TGGGAGGGCTGCGCCCTCCCAAATCCTCCCGCGGGCGGGGGTATGGGGAAACCCGGTTTCCCCCTACCCCTGCGTGAGGGCGAGGCCCTCCCAGACCCTCCTGCGGGCGGGGGTATGGGGGAACCTGGTTCCCCCATTTTCAGCATGCCCACCCGCGGGCATACTCCACCGCCCGCTGCCAGCGCGCCAGCAGGTCGGCCCGCGCGGGGGCCGCGAGGCGCGGTTCGAAGGTCTGCGCGCCCTGGTCGAGCAGGCGCGGCAGGTCCTCCGGGGTGGACCACACCCCCGCGCCGAGGCCGGCCAGCAGGGCCGCGGCGCGCGCGCTGGTTTCGGTGTCGGCGGCGCGCACGATGCGCACGCCGGCCAGGTCGGCCTGGATCTGACAGGCGGCGTCGCTGCGGGCCAGGCCCCCGCCGACGCGCAGTTCGTCAATCCGCATGCCGCCTTCGGCTTCCATCACGTCGAGGATGGCGCGCAACTGGCAGCCGATGGCCTCGAAGAAGGCGCGGGCGATGTGGCCGGGCGTGGTCGTCAGGGTCATGCCAACGATCGCGCCGCGGGCGCTGCGGTCTTCGCTGGGCACCCCCAGGCCGGTGAAGGCGGGGACGAACACTACGCCGTCGCTGTGGGGCGTAGCCTGCGCCAGGGCGTCGAGGTCGGCGGCATGGCGGATCAGGCGCATCTGGCTCAGCCAGCGCACCACCGCGCCGGTGACGGTCATGTCGGCTTCGAGGGCGTAGGTGGGGGCGCCATTGAGTTCCCAGGCCAGGTAAGTCTTGCAGATGCCCTGGGGCGGGGCCACGGGGCCGGCGACGACGTTGACGAACGAGGCGGTGCCGTGGGTAGCGACGGCCTGGCCGGGCGCGCGGCAGTCGTAGCCGAAGAGGGCGGCCTGCTGGTCGCTGATCAGCGCCGTCACGGGCACGTCGGTGTCGCCGATGCGCAGCGTGCCGAAGCGATGCAGGGTCGGGCGCGGGGCGGGCAGGGCCGCGCGCGGCAGGCCCAGGTGGTCCACCCACTCGTCCCAGAGGGCGCGGCGCCGCGGATCGAAGACGGTCATGGCCTGGAGCAGGGAATAGTCGAGCGCGTGCCCGGCGGGCTGGCCGAGAGCCTGGATGAGCCAGCCGGCGCTGAGCGAGACGCGCAGGCAGCCGCGCTCGGCGGCGCGGCGGAAGGCCGGGTCGTGGCGCATGCGCCAGGCCATGTGCATGGCCGAACAGTAGGGGCCGGGGAACTGGCCCAGGCGGGCGCGACGCTCGGCGGCATGCTCCCAGTGGTTTAGTTCCTCTACCAGGGGCGCGGTGCGCAGATCCTGCCAGGTGATAGCGTTCCCGATCGGGCGCCCGCTCCGGACATCCCAGGCGAACACGGTGTCGCGCTGCGAGGTGATGCCACAGGCGACGATGGCGGCGGGGGCGCAGCCGGCGCGCGCCAGCGCCTCATCAAGGGCCTCGCGCGCGCTGCGGGCCACGGCGGCGGGGCGTTGCTCGACCCAGCCGGGCCGGGGGTAGAGCCGGGCCACGGGGCGATACCCGTAGCCGCGCACCGTTCCAGCCCGATCCAGCAGCACGGCGCGCGTGCCGCTGCCGCCCTGGTCGATCCCCAGCACCAGTGTTTCCGCCATGCCGCGCTCCGTTCGGGCAGGATGTGGTTGGGCCATTATAGCGGGTTTTGGGGCATGGTTTCGTCTAACGTGGACATAGGCCCTCGGAGGAGGGATGTGGGGAAACCGGGTTTCCCCATACCCCCGCCCGCGGGAGGGTCTGGGAGGGCTACGCCCTCCCAGGAGAACCCTGTTATCCCCTTGCGGATGCGGGCCGGAGGCCCGCGCACCCGGGCCCCGACCTACGGGAGGGTCTGGGAGGGCAAAGCCCTCCCAGGAACAACCTTTTTTCATCCCGTCGGTGTGCGGC
>DAOTYR010000537.1:0-2215 GCA_034434655.1 Chloroflexaceae bacterium | reverse complement strand
CGCGAGTTCGTCGCCAGCGTGCCGGGGGTGCTGAACATCCTGTGGCCCTCGACGCTCCCGCTGCTCCTGTTCATCGGGGTGTCGCTGGGCCTGAGCATCAGCAGCCCACGCGCCGACCAGGTGCTGCTGCCCCTGGTGGCCCTGCTGGCCGGCTTGAGCCTGATGCTGACCGCGCGGCTCGAACCGAGCCTGAACACCCTCTACCGCTGCACCGCCGCCGACGGCACGATCTTCCCCTGTTATGAGGGTGTCGCCGCCAGGCAATCGCTCTGGGTGACGCTGGGGGTGCTGGGGCTGGGCGCCATGCTGTTCGTGCCCTGGGATCGTCTGCTCATCCGCACCCTGCGCCTTTCGCTGATCGACTTCCTGGATCACTACCGCTACGTCTGGCTGGCCCTGGGGCTGCTGTTGATCTTCGCCACCTTCCTCTTCGGCGTCGATCCGAACAACAGCGGGGTGAGGGTCTGGTTCAATTTCGGGTTGTTTCTCTTTCAACCTTCGGAGTTGCTGAAGATCATTCTGGTGATCTTCATGGCTTCGTACCTGAACGAGTACCGCGAGGTGGTCAGCGCGGGCTACCGGGTCGGGCCGCTGACCTTGCCCCCGTTGCCCTACCTGGCGCCAATCGTCGGCATGTGGGGCCTGGCGATGGCAACCATCGTGTTCCAGCGCGACCTGGGGGCGGCGCTGCTGCTCTTCGGCGTCTTTCTGGCCATGCTCTACGCGGCGACGGGGCAGGGCTGGTATGTGCTGGCGGGGATGCTGGCCTTTAGCCTGGGGGCCTATGTGCTCTACCAGTTCGTGCCGGTAGTGGCCATTCGGGTGCAGATCTGGCTCGACCCATGGGCCACGGCCCAGGGCAGCGGGTACCAGATCGTCCAGGCCATCTACGCCCTGGCAGCGGGGCGGATCTTCGGCGTGGGGTTAGGGTTAGGGGTGCCGGCAATTGTGCCGGCCATCCACACCGACTTCATCTTCACCGCCATTGGCGAGGAGATGGGCCTGGCGGGCACGCTGGCGGTGTTGATCGCCTACATCTTGTTGATCTTCCGCGGCTTTCACATCGCCCTGCGCATTCCGGGGCGCTTCCGGGGCTTCGAGCAACTCCTGGCGATCGGTCTGACGACGATCATCGCCGTGCAGACGCTGATCATCATCGGCGGCAACCTGCGCCTCATTCCGCTCACCGGCATTACGTTGCCCTTCGTCTCCTACGGCGGCTCGTCGGTGCTGGTCAACTTCATCATTGTTGGGCTGCTGATGCGGATTTCGGCGCTGAGCCATTAGATTGTAGATTTTAGATTGTAGATGTTGGATTGTGGCCGTCTATGGGGCTTCGCCGCACCCCAACGGGATGAAAAGTTGCTGGGGGGCTGCGCCCTCCCACACCCTCCCCGCGGGGTAGCTACCTCCCCAAAAATCCCCTCTTGAGCAAGCGGCGCGAATCGCCTATACTGCAAGACAATCGCTGTATTGCATTGTGAGAAGCGCCAATGCCGCGCCCCCACCTCGGGGACGGCTGCAGGGCGACAGGTATTGCGGCTGGAGGTGCGCCCGGGAGGGCCGCGCCCTCTCTATCCTTCCCATCGGGCAGGGACGTGGGGAACGCTGCGTTCTCCAGATTCGGAACACAAGGAGGTGCTTCGATGACGCAGACCGTGGTAGGTGTCTTCGAGCAGACCGCGGACGCGGAGCGGGCGGTTGCCGATCTGATCGCCAGCGGGATCGCGCGCGAGAAGATCAGCCTCGTTACGCCACAGCAGCAGCAGGAGCATGTGCACATCCCGGGGGCCAACGTCGAGCACGTGGAGGACATGGCCATTGGCGCGGTCGGGGGCGGGCTTCTCGGCGGAATGCTGGGGGCGCTGGTGGGTATGGTGGCGATTGCCATTCCCGGCATCGGCCCGGTGATTGCCGCCGGTCCCCTGGCGGCGGCGCTGGGCGGCGCCGCCGGGGCCACGATGGTGCTCGGCGCCGGGGCCGGCGCGGTGGGCGGCGGCATCCTCGGGGCGCTCACCTGGGCCGGTATCACCCACGAGGAGGCGCTGGTGTACGAGGATCTCATCCGCCGCGGGGGCACCCTGGTGATGGTGCGCGCCGATGGCGATGAACGCGAACGCGCGACGGCCATCCTCCATCGCGACGGCGCCGCCGACGCCACTACCCTGGAGGAGGAGTGGCGGCACAAGGGCCTGGCGTAACGCCCGGCGTCGGG
>DAOTYR010000536.1:0-8477 GCA_034434655.1 Chloroflexaceae bacterium | reverse complement strand
TGTTGCCGCGCTCCTCGCCGAGGGTCGCCATCTGGTGCTTCTTCTGGGCCAGTTCGGCGCAGGCTTCGTAGAAGCGCCGCCACGTCTTGCCGCGCATCCGCGCCCGCGCCTGCCCGCGGATCGACGTGGCGGTGCGGTAGTGCTCCGCGTTGATCGTGCCCAGGTCCACCTCCTCCCGCAGGTAGATACGCATCCAACGGCGTTCGCGCAGGATCTCTCCGATCACGATCCCGAACACCACCAGCCAACTGGTCCAGTCGACCAGCAAAGTTGCGACCAGCCCGCCCAGACTACCGGCCAGGACGGTGGCCATGGCGTTGTGCAGGGCGTGGAGGAACACGGCCACGGCCCATCCGAGCAACGGGGCGATCACCTTGATGGGCCAGTGGCGGTTCAGGCGCGCCACGGCCAGGCCGATCCCGATGAAGGCGGTATAGACGGCGTGGCCCCAGCCCCCCAGGATGACGCGCAGCACGAAGAGGGCGATCATCGCCGGATAGCCGTCCGCGGCATACCCTCCAAAGTAGAGGTAGAGCACGTTCTCGGTGGCGGCGAAGCCCAGGGCGGTGATCGCGCCGTAGACCATGCCGTCCAGGATCGAGTCGAACTCCTGGGGAAAGGCCAGGAAGATAATCGCGACGGCCAGACCCTTAAGGGTTTCCTCAACCACCGGCGCAACCAGCGCGGCGCTGGTCAGGTCAATCAGAAACGGGTCGTCAATGAAGATCTCGAGGCCGAGTTGGAGCACGGAACCCCAGATGATCGCGCCAAGGGTGGCAACGAAGGCGCCCCAGCCAAAGGCGCCAATGAGCAGTCGCAGCGGTTCTTTCTCGAAACGATCGAGCCAGTAGACAATCGCGGCATAGATCAAGGCGGGCACGAAGCTCAGCAGGACGGCGATCAGAAAGGGCATAGCGTGCTTCTCCCGGGCGCGGCGCTCACGGAAGCGGGCGGTGGTTCACAGCACCCCTTTGGTGCTGGGAACGGCACCGGCCAGGCGCGGGTCGTGGCGCGTAGCGGCGTCGAGGGCGCGCCCGAGGGCCTTGAAGAGGGCCTCGACCTTGTGGTGGTCGTTGTGGCCGTAGAGCACCCGGGCGTGCAGGTTCAGACGTCCGTGGGTGGCAATGCTCTCCAACAGATGGGCAATCAGGTCGGTGCCGAGCTGGCCGAGGCGGGGAGTGACAAACTCGGCCTGCACCACACAGTAGGGCCGCCCGCCCAGGTCCACGGCGACGAGGGCCATAGCTTCGTCCATGGGCACGAAGCTATGGGCGGTGCGCACGATGCCGCGGCGTTCGCCGAGGGCCGCGTCGAGGGCGCGTCCCAGGCAGATGCAGGTATCTTCGGCGGTGTGGTGCTCGTCAACGTGCAGATCGCCGCGGGCGATCACACTCAGGTCGAACAGGCCATGCCTGGCCCAGAGGGTCAACATATGGTCGAGAAAGCCGATGCCGGTGTTGACAGCAGCCTGACCGCTCCCGTCGAGGTTGAGGCTGAGACTGATCTCTGTCTCGCCGGTAGCGCGGTCAATCGTGGCAGTGCGTGGGGCTTGCATAGGTTCGGCCCTGATTACTCAGCTTCGAACTGGAGACGGCGGGCGCTGCTGAAGCCATCGGGGTAGCGGCGGCGCACGTGCTCGATCCTGTCATGCTGCAATCAGGCGCAGCAATTCGTCGAGCACAGCGCCGTTGGCGCCGATGCCCTCGCCGCCCTTGATGGTCGGCGCGCCCTTCCAGTCGGTGAAGGCGCCGCCGGCCTCGGTGAGAATGGGCAGCAGCGCGGCGGCGTCCCAGACGTTCATCACCGGGTCGAGGGCCACCTCGGCGCGCCCGGTGGCGACCAGCACATAGCCGTAGCAGTCGCCCCAGGTGCGAAACAGCCCCGCGGCGGCGAGGATGCGGGCAAATGCCTCGGCCTTGCCATAGCGTTCGTAGCCTCCGGCAACGGTTGCCACCACCAGGCTCTCGCGCAGGGTGGCGACCGTGGAGACGCGGCAGGGGCGCCCGTTCCAGGTGCAGCCCAGGCCGCGCGCGGCGGCGACGATCTCGCCGAGGGCCGGCATGTGCACCACGCCGGCCACCGGCTCATCCTCGCGCAGGATGCCGATCATGACCCCGTAGAGGGGCACCCCGTGGATGAACGATCTGGTTCCGTCAATCGGGTCGAGCACCCAGCGATAGGTCGCTCCGGGGGGGCCGCTGAGGCCCTCCTCTTCGCCGAGGACGGCGTGGTTGCGGTAGCGCCCCTGGATGGCCTCGCGCAGATAGGCTTCGGCCTCACGGTCGGCCACGGTGACCGGGGAGGCGTCGGCCTTGCGCTCCACCACCAGGTCGCGCTGGAAGTGACGCAGGGTAATCTTTCCGGCATGAATGGCGATCTGGTTGGCGAAGTCGAGCAGTTCGCGCAGTTCGGCGCCCATGGGTCTCTCCGGCGCTTGGACATGGTTCACCCCTGCATTCCCGTCGGGAGGGGCGCGGGGAGGCTGCGCCTTCCAGCGCGCGTGTTCACACAACTCCTGGGAGCGAAGGCAGCTTGCCCTCGTGTGCGCGACGGGGGCGGGCCGCCCGCGCTCGCAGGCCCGTGGATGACCCCGGATGTGAACAGGTACCTCCGTGCCCCCCGTTCCGCCCGCAGCGGTAGACGCATACTGGCTGCGCCAGGGCGGGGGCCCGTCGCGGGCGGAACCAGGGGATCGCGGCGGGCCAGGCCCGCCGCATCTCCCGCACACGGCCACGAAGCAAAACCATGCCGTAACAACGGTATCGCGAGCCGCCAGTAGTGTACCACGCCCTCAGTTGTTGAGAAAATACTCATCGCGCGGCAAGAGGTCAGTGTTTATCGCGCCCCGGCGCGGCGTTTCCGGCGTCCAGAAGGTTGCCGGCTGCGCGCGGATAAAGGCTCGCACCAGTTCGGGATCGATGCCTCCCCGCCGCAGGTGCGCGCGCGCGCCCGGGTCATCGAGGCGTTGCAGCAGCGCCTCCGGCTGGTAGACGACCGGCTCGTTTCCGCCGAGCAGCATAAATTCGCCAATCTGGACGCCATAGGGGAAGACCTGGCGGAAGGTGACGGCGGTGCGCTCGGTGGGCATCCACTGGGCCATAAGGCCACCTGTAGCGAGGCGCGCGCGGGCCTGTTCGAAGAACTCGCGCGAGTAGAGCAGGCCGCTACCGGCGCGCCAGGGCTGGATGGCATCGGCCTGGATCAGGTCGAAGCGCTGGTCGGTATGGGCCAGGGCGCGCCGCCCATCGCCAACCACCAATCGGTAGCGGGGATCGGCAAACAATGCCTGGAGCGGCGCGCTGGCCGTGTTGCGGGCAAAGGTCGTCAGCGCCGGAAGCTGCGATCCAACCAGTTCGACCGCCAGGATGCTCCGCGTCTCGGGTCGCAGGCCGGCGCTGTAGGGTGTGCCGCCGGAGCCGATCCCGATAATCAGCAGATCCTGCGGATGCGGGTGCGCCAGCGCGGGCAGCGCGCCGAGGATGACATGCACATCGAGGAAGGGTATCTCGCCTTGCTCGTTGCCGCCGGAGTAGAGGGTCGCCCGTTCGCCGCGAGCAATAATTGCGGTAACGCCGGTGGAGTCCTCCACCACCGTCGCCCCGGCCCCCCCGCTGCCGTGGAGCGCGGCCCAGAGCCGGCTGTTCGAGGGGGTAAGGGCGATGAGCGCCGCGAGGGCCAGGGTCAGGGTGAGGGGCAACGCGCAGCGCGCGGCGCGTGGTCGCGGGAAGGCGCAGGCCAGCGCCCCGAGGCCGAAGCCCAGGCCGACAAGCGCGAAGATAACGAGCACCCCGCTGGCGCCGAAGGCGTCGAGCAGGAGCGTGCCGGTGAGGGTGGCGCCCGCCACATTGCCGAGCAGGTTCGCCATCTGGAGCAGACCGACGTTCCGTCCCACGCTGGCCGTCTCGGTCTGCACCGCCTTTTGCACGAAGGGCAGCGTCAGGCCGATCAGCAGATTGGGGGGCAGCAGCAGCGCCAGCGGCAGCGCTACCAGCAGCGCCATCTGCGCGCCGAAGGACCGGGCGCCAAGCGCCGTGCCAGGGGCCGGGTCGCTCAGGCGGGTGGCGAGGGCGCAGAGGGCCAGCACCGACCCGAGCACGTACAGCATCACGGCCGACTGGGTCAGCATGAACCAGGGCCGGGGATCGGCGGCGCGCTGCACCAGGCGCGCCCCGAGGGCCGTGCCGATCCCATCGCCGAGCAACACGAGGGCCACCAGCATGGCGAAGGTATAGGCAAAGGACTCCAGCGGCACACTGAGGAGGCGGAACCAGACCACCTGCAGGCCGATGGCGAGAAAGCCGGAAAGGAAGACCAGCGCGCTCCAGTACCACAGGCGCGCCGAACGGGCCGGCGGCGCGCCCTGTCTTGCCGCATGCCGGCCATCGTTGGCGGCGAAAGTCGGCGCGACGGCGAGCGCCGCCACCCCGACCACGACGCTGAGGAGCGCTCCGGCGTACGAGGCGCCATCGAAGCCCAGCATGCCAATGAGCAGACACCCGCCCACCAGTGCGCCCAGGGCCGCTCCGATGATGTTGATCGCCTCCAGGCGCCCGATGGTCTGCGGCGCTTCATCGAGGGAGCGCACCAGCGCCCGCGAGAGGAGCGGCAGCGACAGGCCCATGAGGGTGGTAGGGATGAGCAGGGTGAGGAACGAGGCGGCCATCAGGCCCGCCAGATTAGCGGCCAGGGCGTGCAGACGCAGGAACAGCAGATCGTAGAACAGCAGGCGCGCAGCGAGGGCGAACGCGGCGATTCCCAGATTGCACAGCCCGAACAGCCGCACCGCCGCGCGGCTCGAAAGCCGATCGGCGATGACGCCGCCGATCAGGCTGCCGGCGCCCAGGCCGGCCAGGTAGGCCGCCACAATGATGGTCACCGAACGCACATCGGCCCCGGTGAACAGCCCGAGGAGCCGTTGCCAGGCAGTCTGGTAGAGCAGGGCGCAGAACCCCGACAGAAAATAGACCGCGAACATGATCCGTGGCGCCAGGCTGCTCCGCGCAGGAACCGGCATCGAGCGCAGGCTTCGAGGGTGGGTTGCAGGCTTCATTGGTCTCCGCGCCTGGTTAAGGAGCTAAGGTAGCGCTATGATAACCGGGTAGTATTACGAGGATCTATCAGGGAGCGCGATCAACGGTAGGTGCGCGGGACGGGATAGGCGCGTCGTCGTCGCCGGGGCATGACCAGGGTGAGGGCCAGGCCGGCCACGAAGCCGCCGATATGGGCCCAGAAGGCCACGCCGCCCTCGGTAATCTGCCCCAGATCTTGAACGCCCAGGAACAGTTGCATCAAGAACCAGAAACCGATCCACAGAAAGGCGGGAACACCAAAGGTGCCAAAAAAGATCGAAAACGGCCAGATGAACAAATTGACGCGCGCCGCCGGGAACATCAGCACGTAGGCGCCCAGCACGCCCGAGATGGCCCCGCTGGCCCCCAGGTTGGGGATCGGCGAGAGGGGCCCGGTCAGATACTGGGTCAGCGTGGCGGCGATGCCGCACATCAGGTAGAACAGCACATAGGGAACGCGGCCGAACACATCCTCAACATTGTCGCCGAAGATCCAGAGGAAGAGCATGTTGCCGAAAATGTGCCCGAAGCTGCCATGGAGAAACATGGCCGTAACCATGCTTACCAGCACCCAGAGACTGCCGCGTCCCTCCAGCAACTGCGTGAGTGCCAGCGGCACAAAGCTGAAACGCAGGGTGAAGTCGATGCCCTGCAGCAACTGGAGTCCGAACACGATCACGTTCACGATCACCAACGTCAGCGTGACAATGGGAGTGCGGTGGGTGGGATTCTCGTCGCCTATGGGTATCACACCGGTGCCTTTCTGCGCCGCGCGCACGGAGATGCTCCAGTTGCATTGTACATAGCGGCAATCTCCAATCCGCAATCTAAAGTAGCGTCATCGGGGGGGGGACGGAGGAAGCATTGATAGCGCAAAAACGCTACCTCTGCGCGCTTCCCCCCCGTCCTCTCCGCAGCACGACCCGCCCGGCCTCCAGGCGTTCGATCTGGGCCAGGGCGGCCACGGGCACGCCGAGGCCCTCCAGGGGCGCGCGGCCACCCTGGAAGCATTTCTCGACCACGAAGCCGGCCGCCACCAGGGTGGCCCCGGCCTCGGCCACCAGTTCGGCCAGGGCCAGGGCGGTACGCCCGTTGGCGAGAAAGTCGTCCACCAGGGCCACGCGGGCGGCGGGTGGCAGATAGCGCGCCGCGATGACCAGGCGGGTCTGGCCGCCCCGGGTCGGCGAGGGGACCAGGCGCGATAGGGCGGGGGCTTCGACCTCGGGGGCATATTTTTTGGCGTAGACCATGGGCACGTCCAGCGCCAGGGCGGTGACCAGGGCGGGGGCAATGCCGCTGGCCTCCGCGGTCAGCACCAGATCGGGGCGCAGGGGCGCCAGGCGCCGGGCGAGGGCGGCGCCGATGGCGCGCATGAGGGCGGTATCGATCCGGTGGTTGAGGAAGTGGTCAATACGCAGGATGCGGTCGTCGATCACCGTGGCCTCGGCGGCGATACGCCGCGCCAGCGGTTCGAAGGGCGCGTTCAACGCATAGCGTGCCTCGTCTGGAAGCCCCATAGCCTCTGGCGGTTGATCCATTTGTGCCATCTGGAACATCATTGCGCGGTTCCCATAGCCATGGTACCATACGCGAATGCGCCGTCGCACAATGTGCGACGAGCGTTTTTGTATCGGGTACCCCCGGGAACGTTTCCGGGAGGGGCGTGGGGAAACCGGGTTTTCCGACATCCCTCCAGACGAGAGATGAGGAGGATAGGGGAGGACATGGGAGGGCATGACCCTCTCGCATCGAAGGTGTTCACATGGCTCCTGGGAGCGCGGGTAGCGTGCCCGCGTGGACGCGACGAGGGCGAGACGCCCTCGACCCAGGCGCATGGTTCATCCCGAGTGCGAACAGTTCCTCACATCCTCCCGTGGGGGATCTTTTTTGTGACGTAGGAGGAGAGAGGGTGCTTATGTCGATGGGAGTGGCCTATACCCTTACGCTACGCTGTCAGATCGAGAATCGCCCCGGTATGCTTGGCCGGCTGACCACCCGCATCGGCGAGGTAGGCGGCGACATCGGCGCAATTGATATCGTCCGGGCCGAGCGCAGCGTACTGGTACGGGACATCACCGTCCGCGTGCAGGACGAGGAGCACGGGGCCACCCTCGTCGCGGCGATCAACGACCTGGCGGGCATCCATGTGCTGCAGGTCAGCGATCGCGTGTTTCTCGCGCACCTGGGGGGCAAACTCAGCATGCAGAGCCGCGTGCCCTTGAAGACCCGCGATGACCTGTCGATCGCCTACACACCGGGGGTGGCGCGGGTGTGCAAAGCGATCGCCGATGAGCCAGAGAAGGTCTTTGCGCTGACCTGGAAGGCCAACAGCGTGGCAGTGGTGAGCGACGGGAGCGCGGTGCTGGGCCTCGGCAATCTGGGGCCGGAGGCGGCGCTGCCGGTGATGGAGGGCAAGGCCATCCTCTTCAAGGAACTGGCGAACATTGATGCCGTGCCCATCTGCCTGCGCTCACAGGATCCGGAGATCATCGTGCAGACGGTCGAGCAACTGGCCCCGAACTTTGGCGGCATCAACCTGGAGGACATTGCCGCGCCGAACTGCTTTCTGATCGAGGGGCGCCTGCACGAAAGCCTGGACATTCCGGTGATGCACGACGACCAGCACGGCACGGCGGTGGTGGTGCTGGCGGCGCTGAGCAACGCTCTGCGGCTGGTGGGCAAGCGCCTGGGGGAGGTGCGGGCGGTGGTGAACGGGGTCGGCGCCGCCGGCACGGCGATCATCCGCGGGTTGCTCGAAGCGGGGATCGGCGAGATCACCGCCGTGGACCGGCACGGCATTCTGTGCGAGGGCAATGAGGCCGTGCAGACCCCGATGCAGCGCATCGTCGCTTCGCAGACGAACCGCGAGCGCCGCCGCGGGCACCTGCGCGAGGCCCTGGAGGGCGCGGATGTCTTGATCGGCGTTTCTAAAGGCAACCTGCTGACCGCTGAGATGGTGCGGGGGATGGGGCCGGATGCGATCGTGTTCGCCCTGGCCAATCCCGTTCCCGAAGGCGACCCGGAGATGCTGCGGCAGTATGCCCGTGTGGTGGCGACGGGCCGCTCTGACCAACCCAACCAGATCAACAACGTGTTGAGCTTCCCCGGTATCTTCCGTGGCGCCCTCGATGTGCACGCCCGCCACATGACCACCGCCATGCGCCTGGCGGCCGCCGAGGCCCTGGCCGGGGTGATCCCCCCCGAGGAGATCAGCGAGGAGTACATCATCCCCAGCGTCTTCAACCGCCACGTGGTGCCGGTCATCGCCCATGCCGTGGCCCGCGCGGCGATTGAAGACGGTGTGGCACGCCGCGACCATTTGCCCGCCGGGGGGGATTAGGGTACTAACGTGAAAATAAGCCCTCGGTGAGGGGGGTGGGGAAACCGGGTTTCCCCATACCTCAGCGG
>DAOTYR010000535.1:0-11351 GCA_034434655.1 Chloroflexaceae bacterium | reverse complement strand
TCATCCGCTATGCCGTGGGGCTAATGTGAACATGGGGGAACCAGGTTCCCCCACACCCCCGCCCGTGAGAGGGCCTGGCCCTCAAGCGGGGAGATGGGGAAACCGGGTTTCCCCATCCCCCCACCCGGTGGGAGGGTCTGGGAGGGCGAAGCCCTCACGCAGGGGTCTGGGGAAACCGGGTTTCCCCAGACCCCCACCCGGTAGGAGGGTTTGGGAAGGGCTATGCCCTCCCAGGAACAACCTTATGTTCATTGCGGTGTTGTGCGGCGGAGCCGCATGGACGGCTAACGTGAAAATAGGCCCCAGGGGTGTGGGGAAACCGCGTTTCCCCACGCCCCCGCCCCGCAGGGGCATGGGGAAACCCGGTTTCCCCATGCCCCCACCCGCGGGAGGGTGTGGGAGGGGGGCAGCCCTCCCAGGAACAACCGTATGTTCATTGCGGCGTTGTGCGGCGCAGCCGCATAGACGGCTGATTGGTATTGGAGCTAGGGGAGCGGAATGGTCGCGGCCACGCGGGTGCCGCGACCGATGGCGCTCTCGATGCCAAACTCGCCGCGGAGCAGCACCTCGATCTGCTGGCGCATGCTGGCGATGCCCATGTGCCGGCGGGCGTTCAGGTTATTGAGGGTCTCGCTCACGTGGAACCCGCTGCCATCGTCCTCGACGAGGATCTGCAACGTGTTGCCCGAGCCGTCGAGCAGCACGCGCACCTGGTTGGCATTGGCGTGACGGGCGACGTTGTTGAGCGCCTCTTGCAAGAAGCGGAAGATCGTCACTTCGTAATGGCTGGGCAGCCGCTGCTCCAGGCTCTGCACCAGCAGGTTGATCTCCAGGCCGCTCTTTTCGCCGAACTGCGACGTATAGCGGCGAAGGGTCGGGATGAGGCCGAGATCATCGAGGGTCATCGGGCGCAGGTCGAAGATGAGTTTGCGCGTGTCCTGGAGCGTAGTGTTGATGGCCGTCTTCAAGCCATTCAGTTCGGCGCGGGCCTGTTCCAGATCGCGATCGAGCAGACGCTGGCAGATCTCGGCCCGCAGGACCAGGTTGCTCATGGCCTGGGCCGGGCCGTCGTGCATCTGGAGGGAGATGCGCAGGCGTTCGCTCTCCTGCGACTGGATGATATTGGCGATCATGGTCTCGGTGTCGAGGCCGTTATCGTTGGAGTGGGTCGCGCCACGCTTGAGCGAGTCGCGCACCTCTTCGAGCAGCGCCACCACATCGGCGAGCTGGGTCTGGCGGGCGCGCAGGGCATCGCGGCGCAGTTGCAACTGGTCGAGCTGGCCGCGCATGATCTGGAGGCGCATCTGCATCTCCTGGGCGGCGGTGTAGAAGTTCTTGATCTCCTCCTTGCTGTAGCGGTCGAGGTTGACCTCCAGATCCCGCACCCGGTTCGAGACCGCCAACTCGCGCTGACCGAGCTTCTCCACTTCTCCGGTGCTCTGGCGCACAAGAACCTCGACTTCCTGCGCCTCGCGGCGCGTGCGCTCGAGTTCTTCGCGGTAGGCGCTCACGAACTGGTCGATTTTTTCGGCGATCTCGGCTGTCACTGGTTCCTCCGGCGGGTTAGTGTGGTTCACACGTGGTTTTCAGTCTGGAGGGGCGCGGGGGGGCCGCGCCTCCCCGCAACCCCTCTTCCACTGGGTGAGGGTGTGGGGCAACCTGGTTGCCCCACACCCCTGCAAGAAAGGTTGTTTCCGGGAGGGCACAGCCCTCCCACACCCTCCCGCGGGCCGGGCCCTGGGTGCGCGGGCCTCCGGCCCGCATCCGCAACGGAAAAGGTCGTTCCTGGGAGGGCGCTGCCGGCCCATCCCCTTCCACCGGGTGAGGGGATGGGGAAACCCGGTTGTCCCCGATCCCTGCTTGAGGGCGCAGCCCGCCCAAACCCTCCCACCGGGTGGGGTCTGGGGGAACCGGGTTCCCCACGCCCCTGCGCACGGGCTGCGCCCTCCCAACCCCTCCCACCGGGTGGGGCTATGGGGAAACCAGGTTTCCCCACGCCCCTGCGTGAGAGCCAGGACCTCCCGGGGGTGGGGGTATGGGGGAACCTGGTTCCCCCATGTTCACGTCAGATCAGGCCCAGGCGCAGCCTCCAGACGTTAATCAGGGCCTCAACGACGATCCGGCGCGACATCTTCGAGCGCCCCACGCGCCGGTCGGGGAAGATGATCGGCACCTCGGCGATGCGAAAGCCGGCCCGGTGGGCGCGGTAGGCCATCTCGATTTGAAAGGCGTAGCCATTCGAGCGCACGGCGGCAAGATCGAGCCGTTCGAGCACCCGACGGCGGTAGCAGCGGAAGCCGCCGGTGGCATCGGCGACGGGCAGCGAGAGGATCAGGCCGGCGTAGAGATTGCCGCCGCGGCTGATGATCCGCCGCGCCAGGCCCCAATCGGTTGTGCCGCCGCCGGGCACGTAGCGCGAGCCGATGACCAGGTCCGCGCCGGACTCGGCGGCGGCGCGCAGTTCGGGCAGATAGCGCGGATCGTGGGAGAAGTCGGCGTCCATCTCGAAAATAAACTCGGCCCCCTCGGCCAGGGCGCGCCGGAAGCCGGCGATGTAGGCCGTGCCAAGCCCCAGTTTGCCCGGCCGCGCCAGCAACCCCACGCGGGGCTCGGCGCGGGCCAACTCGGCCACCAGCGCTCCGGTGCCGTCGGGCGAGGCGTCGTCCACCACCAGCACCCGGCAGCGTGGATCGGCGAGCAGGAGCTGGATTAACTGGATAATGTTCTCCGCCTCGTTGTAGGTAGGCACAACCACCGTGCAATCGGCGACGGCGGGGGGCGGGCGGAGGGAGAGGTGTGGGCCGGCTGGTGCTGCGCGCATAGTGGCTGGGGCCTCGCTTCCGAACGTAGGGTTGGCAATTGCTGGCCTGCGGCGCGGGTGTGATACCATTGTTGATTGCCGATTTTGGATTGTGGATTGCCCCGCAGGGCGTCACCGTGCGATCCGGCACTCCGACTAATGCGGAAAGTTCAACAGGAAATGGTATGACATAACGTCGTGCGCGGCGCCGGGCGCGCCCGTAATAGCCAGATGGTATTATACCCTCGCGCGCGAACCAGAAGGCACACAAACGAACGGAAATCTATGGAAACGAACGCAGCGGCAGATCTGACCACCTCGCGAGCGACGCCCCGCGTCCTGCCGGCTCTGCGCCTCGACCACTTGTGGGTGCTGCTGTCGCTGAGCGTCATCGCGGCCTGCATCAGCCTGGTACCCACCTCACCCAATGATTTCTGGTGGCATCTCAAGGCCGGCGAGTTGATCGCGACGAGCGGCATCCCCACCACCAATCTGTTCGCCTGGAGCTTGCCAGCCGATCACCCATACGTCTATCAGAGCTGGCTGGGGGAGTGGCTGTTCTACCAGTTGTACCGCCTGGGGGGCTTTCCGCTGGTAGTGTTCGCGCGCAACCTGCTTGGCGCGGCGGTCTTCGCCCTGGTGGCGGTCGAGGCGCGGCTGCGCAGCGGGTCGTGGCGGTGGGCGGCGCTGGCGGCGTTCGCCGCGGCGGCGATGGCGATCAACAATGTGCTGCTTCGCACCCAGGTCTGGTCATGGCTGCCGTTTATGGCTGTGTTTATGCTGCTGAGCCGCTATGCCGAGGGGCGCCTGGCCCCCCGCTGGCTGGCGGCGCTGCCGCTGATCATGGCGGTGTGGGTGAACCTGCACGGGGCCTTTGTGCTGGGCCTGCTGGTAACGGGCACCTTCCTGGCGGGGGAGAGTCTGCGGCGGGCGCTGCGGCAGCCACGCGCGTTGCCGTGGTCGCGCCTGCGCGCCCTGGGCGTAGCGGCGGCGGCGATGCTGGCGGCGACGCTGCTCAACCCGCTTGGCCCGGGGGTGTTCGGCTACGTGCGCGATATGCTCGGCAATGCCCCCAGCCAGCAGTTGATCGGCGAGTGGCAATCGCCGACGCCCCGGAGCGTGGCCGGCGCGGCGTTTTATCTGGGCGTGCTGGGGCTCATCGCCGCCTTTGCCTTCGCCCGCCGCCGCCCGAGCCTCACCGAGGTGCTGCTGGTCTGCGGCCTGGGCTGGCAGGCCTTCGTGGGGATGCGCTACGTGATCTGGTGGGGCATGGTGGCGATGCCGATCGCCGCGCAGGCCCTGGCGGCGCCGCGCCCGGTGTTCGGGGCGGCGCGGCCCTCGCCGCGCGAGCGGGGCGCCGGCGGTGTGGCCAATCTGGTCGTGGCTCTCGGCTTGCTGGGCCTGGTGGCAGCGCTGCAACCCTGGAGCAAGCCGTTGCTCAATCTGCCGTCGGCCTACCGCGGTCTGTTCGTGGATCTGCCCGGCGCGCCGTTGCTCTTCACCACCGAGACGCCGGTCGGCGCGGTGGAGCACCTGCTGGCGCAGCCCTGCCGGGGGCGGATCTTCAATGAGATGGGCTATGGCTCGTACATGGCCTGGGCGCTCTATCCCGCGGCGCAGCATTTCATCGATCCGCGGGTGGAGTTGTTTCCGCTGGCGTTGTGGCAGGAGTACCGCGCAGTGAGCGAGGGGCGCGACGTGGCCGGCTTTTTCGATCGGCACGCCATCGCCTGCGCGGTCATTGATAGGGAACTGCAACCTGAACTGGCCCGCGCAATGCCGGCCCTGCCCGGCTGGCAGCGCACCTTTGGCGATGGTCGTACCGAGGTGTGGCGCCGATGAAGGTCGTAGCTGGACAACGGGGCAGAATCGCGCTGACGGGGCTGAGTCTCGACCAGGTGTGGTTGTTCGCGGCGCTGGCGTTTATCGCCTTGCGGGCCTTGTTGACGCCCATCCCGCCGCACGACTTCTGGTGGCACATGGCCACGGGCCGGTTGATCGTCACCGGCGGGGCGATCCCCACCGTTGACGCCTTCTCATACACTCGCGCGGGCGAGCCGTTCTACAACCAGAGCTGGCTGGCCCAGGCGTTCCTCTACGGGCTGTACCACCTCGGCGGGGCGCCGCTGATCATCGTTGTCCAGGCGCTGGTGCTGGCGCTGGCCTATGGTCTCTTGCTGCGCCTGTGTCTCCGGCGCAGCGGGTCGGTGCGGCTGAGCGCGGGGTTCTTGCTCCTGGCCACTATGCCGGCCTCGTTCGACAACTGGATCGTGCGCCCGCAGACCTACGCGCTGCCGTTGTTCATCGCCTCGCTCTCTGTGCTGAGCGCGTGGCGCCTGCCGGAGTTGCGCGGTGGCCGGGCCGACCCGGCGCGCTTCTATCGCCCGTTGTTGCTCTTGCCGCTCTTCGGGGTGGTGTGGGTGAACCTGCACGGTTCCTTCGTGCTTGGCGGGGCGCTGATCGCCCTGGTGTTCGTGGGCGAGGCGGCGCGACGGCGCATCGAGGAGCGGGCCGAGGCGCGGGCCTGGGCCAGCCGGCCCGTCGGGCGGGCCGAGGATGTGCTGGAGCGGCCCCCGCGGCCCGCCCGCCCGCCGCTCTGGCACCTGGCCCTGGCCGGCGCCCTCACCGGCTTGAGCTGGCTGCTCAACCCCGGCGGCGCGCAGGTGCTCGGCTATGTGCGCAATCTCCTGAGCAGTTCGCAGGTGACCAGCCTGGTCACCGAGTGGGCGCCGCCCACCATCCGCGACCCGAACGGGGTGATCTTCTTTCTCTTTCTGATCGCCGGCATCGTGATCCTGGCCTATGCCCGTCGCGCCCCCGATCTGGTGGATATGCTCACGGCAGGGGCCTTCCTCTGGCTGGCCCTCGGCGCGGTGCGCAACAACATCTGGTTCACCGCGGCGGCCACGCCGCTGCTGGTGGTCCAACTGGCGACCTGGCGCGCCGGGGAGGGGCCGGCGCGCCGCGCGTACCAGGGGGTGCCGGCGCTGAACGCGGCCCTGGCGGGGATCATCGCCCTGTTGCTGGCGCTGGCCCTGCCATGGGTCAAGCCAGCCCTGGGCCTGCCGCCCCAACTGGGCGCCCTGATCGATCCGCAGACGCCCGTGGCGGCGGTGGAGCGTCTGCGCCGTGACCCGCAGCGCCCGGCGCGGCTGTTCCATGCCATGAGCTATGGCAGTTACTTGATCTGGGCCGCGCCTGAGCAACCGGTGTGGACCGACCCGCGGATCGAGTTGTACCCCTTCGAGCAGTGGCGCGACTACCAGTTGCTCAACAGCGGTCTGGAGGTGGAGCGGCTGCTGGCCGCCTACGCCGTGGACGGCCTGTTGCTGAGCAATACTGAGCAGGCGCCGCTAGTGGCCTGGGCGCGGGCGCGCCCCCAGGAGTGGGAGTTGCGCTTCGCGGATGCCGAGACGAGTTATTTCGCCCGCCGGCGGTAGCGCCGCAGCAGGGGCCGCGCTCCTGCTGCGGCCCTCTATCATGGGGTCGCGCTGGCCACGGCGGTGTCGAGCACGCGCTGGAAGGTGTCCATATCGCTCTTGAGGTCGGCCAGGCGCTGGGCGACCTCGTTGGTGGCGGGGCTGGCGCTGACCACATCGGCGGCGCGCAGGCGCACCGTTTCGGCGAGCACGTTGTCGAGACTGGCGTGGATGTTCTCGAGCTGGGCCTTGACGCGCCCGATGTAGGTCGCCAGGTCGCCGGCGTTGCGTTGCTTTTCCAGGAGGGCGGCGCGGGTTTCTTCGAGTTGCTGGCGGGTGTAGGGATCGCCGGTGCTGGAGATCTGCCAGTTGAGCCTGGTGATGCGGTCCTGGACGGCTTCGGGCCTGGTCTGCGCCAGGTAGGCTTCGATCACCTGACCGCGCTCCGCCAGGGTGTAGGCCTGCTCGACGAGGTCGCGGGTCTGGGCGGTGATGCGGGTGAGCAGGCCGGCCAGGGGCGGCCTGGCCTGGGCCGCGGCGCGCTCGATCTCGCGCTGCGAGCGCTCGATGGCGTTGAGTTGGGCGCGGAAGGTGGCGCTGCGCAGGCGCGGCCACTCGGGGCGCCGGCTGATGGCGATCACCACGGGGCTGCGCCCGCCGATGAGGACCATGGCGCCGTAGGCCAGCAGGCCAAGGGGCAGGAGCCACCAGTAGAGGAGCAGGCCGCCGGCGATGGCGGCGAGCAGCACCATCAGCGCGAGCGGTTGCCGGGCGGTGTAGGCGTAAGGATTGCTCATTGGCGCGCCTCATCAAGTAAAGCATTGCTTGTCTGGGTGAGGGTCTGGGGAAACCGGGTTTCCCCAGACCCCTGCGCACGGGCTGCGTCCTCACCTTCCCGCGGGCGGGGGTATGGGGGAACCTGGTTCCCCCATGTTCACGTCAGGGCCCGGCCGCGGGCGCCAGGGGGCGGATGCGCCGGTCCCAGGCATTGAGCAGAGCCGTCAGCACCTCGGCCGGGGGCGACTCGACCTGGGCGGCGATGTCGAGGCTGACGCCGCGACCGGCGTAGCGAACAAAGGGGTTCGCGGGGTCGGCGCCGCTCAGGACAACATCCGGATCGATGGGGCGAAAGCCGGATTGGAGGGCCAGTTCCTGCTGCGGGCGCTGGAGCAAAAAGTCGCGGAAGCGCCGGGCGGCTTCGCGCTCCTCGCGGCTCGTCAGCGGGTCATCGAGAATGGCGTAGGGATGGTCGCTGAAGATCGTCGCCGGGGGGTAGTAGACGCGCAGAGGCTGGTTCCAGCGTTGCTCGCCGGCGGCCATGTACTCGATGGCCAGGTTCTCGTAGACGAGCACGATGTCGTAGCTGCCCGGGCCGCGTTGCACCATTTGTTGCATGAGCGTGCCGGTGCTTGAGCCGAGATCGTAGACCCCGACTTCCATCGCCTCGAGCCAGCTCAAGAAGGCCGGATCTTCGACATCGGCGACGGTCAGGCCGGCAGTTTTGTCGTGGAAGGCGTAGGCCATCAGCACGAGGGTCTGCGTGCCGCTGTTCGAGGTGAGCGGCGAGGTATGTCCGAGCTTGACAGGTCCCCACAGTCGGGCCTGTTGCGCTTCTGGAGTATCGGGGCCGAAGCCGCGGGCCTGGGCCACGGCGCTCCACCCCCGCTCGTCGGCGATGGCGTCGTGGAGGTCGTTCCAGAAATCGGCGGCGCTGTCGGGCCAGAGGAGGCGGGCGCGCTGCTCCCAGGCCACGGCGACCAGCGGGGTCAGCGCCAGGGGCGTGGCCTCGCCGGCGATGATCTTGCCGCGGTTGCGGGCGGCCCACTCACCGGCGAGCGTGGCGGTCCAGAGGCTGCTGGCGGGGCTGACCACCGTGGGGCGCGGGGCGACGCTCCAATCCTGGCGGGCCGCCCGCTCGGCGATCTCGCGCGAGCCCATCCCAATCAGGCGCAGGGTGATGGGCCGGACCCCGACGGTCTCGCCGCGGGCCTGGAAGCGGCGCGCGGCCTCCTCCAGCCAGGCCTGCTTCTCGGTGCCGTACCAGATCACCACTTCGACCGGGGTGACCCGCGGGCCGAGGCCCAGGTCAACCGGAGCGTAGCCGAGGGGCGCGGGCAAGAGCACGAGCAATTTGAGCGCCAGGGCGAGGAGGCAGCAGGCGAGGAAGCCCGCCCCGATGGCGCGGTACAGAAAGGGCATACAGGCCTCTCATACCATTCAACATCGTCCCCTGGAGGGGGGTGTGGGGAAACCGGGTTTCCCCACACCCCCGCCCACGAAGGGGTTAGGAGGGCACAGCCTCTCCATGGTTTCGCTGCCCGGCCTTGTCCGTACCCCTGTGAGAGGCAAGGATTGGGGCAGCCAGTGCTTCGGCCCTACCGGGCACTTCCATTCTAGCTCAGGGAAGGCACCAGAGGAAGAGGCTTGAGGAACAATCGGGGCTACGTGGCCTACCGCCAGCGGGTGCAGAACTTCGCCTTCGCGCCCTGCACCGCCTGCGGCGGCTGCGATCTCTCGGAGGCGAACCTGGAGGACTGTCTGGGCAACGAGTTTCCGGTGTGCGGGGGCTGCCTGTGGGCGCAGGCGGTCATTCAGTGCCCATGAGAAGGCTTGGGAGGGCTATGCTCTCCCACGATGTTGTGTTATCCGGGTGGGAGGGTGCGACGAAACGTTCTGCACTATCAGCCGTCCATGCGGCTCGCGCCGCACACCGACCGGATGAAAACAGGTTGTTCCTGGGAGGGCGCAGCCCTCCCACACCCTCCCACCGGGTGGGAGTATGGGGAAACCCGGTTTCCCCATTCCCCTGCTTGAGGGCTGCGCCCTCCCAAACCCTCCTGCGGGCGGGGGTATGGGGGAACCAGGTTCCCCCATTTTCACGTTAGGGGCACGGGAGCCGGCAGCGGCGGTGGGCTCCCTTCCCGACATCCCCCCGCTGGGGGGAAGCGCGGTTTCGTCCTTCAGCCGGTGAGGGTCAGGGAGGGACGGGGCGCGCGCGGGGCGCCCGGTGGCGACGGCGGCGACAGGCTGTGCTACAATCTCTGCCGTTAGAAGCAAGAGTTGCCGCCGCCGCGCGGCTGCCGACAAAGGAGTCCTGGCCATGACCGAGAGCTTCCGGATCGAGAAAGACTCGCTCGGCGAGATGCAGGTGCCGGCCAACGCCCTCTACGGCGCGCAGACGCAGCGCGCCGTGCTCAACTTCCCCGTCTCGGGCATGCGGCCGTACCCGGCGTTTGTATGGGCGCAGGGAGTGATCAAGCGGGCCGCGGCTGAAGTGAACCGGGACCTGGGTCTGCTCGAGGCGCGCCTGGCGGACGCGATTATCCAGGCTGCCGATGAGGTGCTCGCGGGCAAGCACGCCGATCAGTTCGTGGTCGATCCCTTCCAGGCCGGCGCGGGCACCTCGCACAACATGAACCTGAACGAGGTCATCGCCAACCGCGCCAACCAGATCCTCGGCTTCGCCCTCGACGACCCGAACAAGCCGGTCAGCCCCAACGATCACGTGAACATGGCCCAGTCCACCAATGACACCATTCCCACCGCCATCCGGCTGGGGTGTCTCTGGCGGATCGATGAACTGCTGGCGGCGGTTGATGGCCTGGCCGATGCCCTGGAGGCCAAGGCCCGCGAGTTTGATGACGTGGTGAAGTCGGGGCGCACGCACCTGCAAGACGCAGTGCCGGTGCGCCTGGGGCAGGAGTTCGGGGCCTACGCCCTGGCCGTGCGCAACGACCGCGAGCGCATCGCCACCGCCGCCGACCGTCTGCGCCGGCTGGGGATCGGCGGCACCGCGACCGGCACGGGCCTGAACGCCCATCCCGAGTACCATCAGCGCATGGTCGAGAAGCTCAGCGCCTTGACCGGGCAGAGCCTGCGGAGTTCGGGCAATCTGTTCGAGAGTATGCAGAGCATGGCCGACCCGGCCGACTTCTCGGCGGCGCTGCGGACCCTCTGCATCACTCTGACGCGGATCGCCAACGATTTCCGTCTGCTCTCCTCCGGTCCCGCCACGGGTCTCGACGAGATCCGCCTGCCGGCGGTGCAGCCCGGGTCGAGCATTATGCCCGGCAAGGTCAACCCGGTGCTGGCCGAGATGCTCAACATGGCCTGCTTCCACGTGCAGGGCAACGACCTCACGGTGAGCCTGGCGGCGCAGGCGGGGCAACTCGAGCTGAACGTGATGATGCCGATCATCGCCCACAACCTCTTCGAGATGATGCACGTGCTGATCGGGGCGATCAACGCCTTTACGACGAAGTGCGTGGTGGGCGTGACCGCCAATCGCGAGAAGGCCGAGGGCTGGCTGGCCAAGAACGCCATTCTGGTGACGGCGCTCAACCCGGTGATCGGCTACCTGAACGGCGCGGCGGTGGCCAAGGAGGCTATGGCCACGGGCAAGACGATCAAAGAGGTGGTCGTCGAGAAGGGCCTGCTCGCCCCCGAGGAGGTGGACCGCCTGATTGACGCGCGCAAGATGACCGAGGGTGGCATTCAGGGGATCGCTGCCGCGGGGTAGCCGGTAGGGGCGAAACTGGCAGGGGCGAAAGCAGTGGGGGCGAAACCGCTTTCGCCCCTGTTGTATGGCCTCGGCCAGTAGAACGGCCATGCTCCCTAACGTGAAAATAAGCCCTCGGCAAGGGGGATGGGGAAACCCGGTTTCCCCATCCCCCCACCCGCGGGAGGGTCTGGGAGGGCGTCGCCCTCCCAGGAACAAGCGTATGTTCATTGCGGCGTGGTGCGGCGGAGCCGCATGGAGGGCTGAGGTGACCACCGTTCGCCGCGTGCTGCCCCCCTCCCAGCCTCCCCCCGCTGGGGGGAGGAGCCGGGTTCCCGCCCCCGGCGGGGAAGGGTCAGGGAGGTTGCCGTCACCGTGCCCGCGGAGCCGCGACGCGGGCGGGCCGTTTGCATCGGGCGTTGTGCGCCCCGCGAATGGGGCCTACGCGCATGCGGCGCCGCAGCCCCCCTCCCAACCTCCCCCCGCTGGGGGGAGGAGCCGCGTTACCGCCCGCGGCGGGGGAGATCTGGGGAGAGGGCAGGCCCCTTCGTTGCAACGTACTGCGGCTCGAGCAGGGGTCTGGGGACATCGGGTTTCCCCATCTTCCCCCACCCGGTAGGAGGGTGGGGGCAGG
>DAOTYR010000534.1:0-7986 GCA_034434655.1 Chloroflexaceae bacterium | reverse complement strand
ATGCGCGCCAGCCCGGCCCGGTCCACCACTGCCACCACGTCGTCCACCGATTTGTAGGCGAACGGGGCCTCTTCGGCCAGGCCGGCCATGCTCCCGGCGCGGACGTGGATGCCCTGGTTGGTCAGTTGTTTCCGCAGTTGTTCCCCGTGGATCTGGCGTTTGGCGGCCGTGCGGCTGAGCATGCGTCCGGCCCCGTGGCAGGTTGAGCCAAAGCTCACCGCCATGGCGTGTTCCGTTCCCGCCAGCACATAACTGGCGGTACCCATCGAGCCAGGCACCAGCACCGGCTGCCCGTAGGGCCGGTAATCCGCCGGGATCTCCGGCGAACCCGGACCAAACGCGCGCGTGGCCCCCTTCCGGTGCACACAGACCTGCATCCGTTTCCCGTTGACCTGGTGTTCCTCCATCTTACCCATATTGTGGGCCACATCATACACCTGGCGCAGACCGGCGGGCAGCCCGCGCCGGGCAAAGACGCGGCTGAAGCTCTCGCGCACCAGGGCAGCCAGGGTCTGCCGGTTGGCGAAGGCGAAATTGGCCGCGCAGTGCATGGCCTCGATGTAGGCCCGGGCCTCGGGCGCGCTCAGCGGCGCGCAGACCAGCTCACGGTCGGGCAGGCTGATGCCGTAGCGTTGCACGACCTGCTGAAAGTCGCGCACATAGTCGGTGCAGATCTGATGGCCAAGCCCGCGCGAGCCACAGTGGATCAGCACCACGATCTGCCCCTCGCGCAGCCCGTAGGCCGCGGCGATGGCGGGATCGTGCACCTGCGCCACCCGGTCCACTTCAAGAAAATGGTTCCCGGCGCCGAGGGTGCCGAGCTGGTCACGGGCGCGATCGCGGGCGCGCGGACTGACCCGCGCCGGGTTGGCCCCGGCCATGCAGCCTCCTTCCTCGGTGTGCGCCAGGTCGTGCTCGGTGGCCAGGTCGTGGCGCAGGCACCAGCGGGCGCCCTCGGCCAGCACCGCGTCGAGATCGGCGTCGTTCAAGCGGATACGCCCCCCCCGTCCCGTGCCGCTCGGACAGTTCCGGTCGAGGGTGTCGGCGAGTTCGTCCAGATAGGGCGCGGCCTGCTCCACGTCGAGGTCGGCGGCCAGCAGACGCACGCCGCAATTGATATCGTAGCCGATGGCTCCCGGCGAGATCACCCCATCGGGCAGGGCCATTGCCGCGACGCCGCCGACGGGGAAGCCGTAGCCCTGATGGATATCGGGCATCGCCAGGGTGTAGGCCACCACCCCGGGCAGGGTCGCCGCGTTGACCAGTTGCTGGAGGCTCAGATCCTCCAGGGCGTGGTCGAGCAACTCCTCACTGGCGTAGATCCGCGCCGGCACGCGCATGTCACGGCGAAACCCTGCGGGGATCTCCCAGAGATCCGCCGCCAGGAGCCGGAGATCCTGTTTCGTGATCATCACGGCGCCTCCCTACACATCAACATAATATTCGGCCAGCCAGCCCTCCGGCGTCTCGGCCAGCCGCAGACGGTGATAGGTGACCGCCTTGATCGCCCCCCGCGGCGGGATCGCCGGCGGCGCGAGCCGCACCTCGGCCACGATCTTCGTGGGCCTCCAGGCTGTCACCAGCACCTCCGCGACGACCGCGCCGGTGCTCTCGCAGAGGTAGAGCACCTCGTTCAGCCACTCCACCAGCAGGCTCTCGGCATCAACGGCTTCGACGCTCACCTGCCGCTGCTCCGCGGGTTCGCCGGGGGTGGCGCCGGCCAGCGCGACGAGACTCCGCGCCGCGCAGGCGAACAGGGCCGCCGGGGTGGGCGCGCGCACGCGCATCCCCACGTCGGCGGTATGGGCCAGTTCCTCGTAGACGCACGCATCGCCCATGGCCAGACCTCGGTGCGCATACCAACCGGCGGGGTGGGCACCAGATACCAAAGCGTCATAGCGACGCCGCAAGCTCGTGAGCGCTGGAGCGCTTCCTCTTGCATTGAGCGGCAATCTACAATCCGCAATCTAAAATGGTAGAGGGACCCGCTTTCCCCACCCCGCTCCCGGAGCGTCATTCGCTCTTTATTCGTTCTATGATAGCAAATCGTCGGCCGGGTGTGCGTAACGCTCTCGCCACGTGCCGTGACGAAACCTGTACGTCGTGGTGATCCTGAAGATGATAGAGGGAACACCACCAGGAGGGCAGGGGGATGGGGAAACCGGGTTCCCCCTACCCCTGCGGGAGGGCGGCTCTCCCGCGGACGGGGGGATGGGGAAACCCGGTTTCCCCATTCCCCTGTTCCAGCAGCCTATGTTCACGTGAGACGGTCATGCGCATGGCGCACACCGCCGCGATGACCATGCCCTGGGAGCGCGGGCGTCTCGCCCGCGTCACGGCTCCTCGGGCACGGTGACGGCCCCCTCCCTGACCCTCCCCCACTGGGGGCGGGAACCCGGCGCCTCCCCCCAGCGGGGGGAGGCTGGGAGGGGGGCTGAACCCTGCGCACGATGGTCACCTCAGCCGTGTATGCGGCTCCGCCGCACCACGCCGCAATGAACATACGGTTCTTCCTGGAAGGACTGCGCCCTCCCAAACCCTCCTGCGGGCGGGGGTATGGGGAAACTCGGTTTCCCCATACCTCTGCGTGAGGGCCAGGCCCTCCCGCGCGCAGGGGCGTGGGGAAACCCGGTTTCCCCACACCCCAGCTCCAGCAGACTATGTTCATGTTAGTGGGAGGGCGTGTGAGGGCGCAGCCCTCACACACGGCCCGGTCCGACGATGCTGCGCTACTTACGGGGCGGGTCGCGCTACTCCACGGTGACGCTCTTGGCCAGGTTGCGCGGCTGGTCCACGTCACAGCCGCGGCGCAGCGCCATGTAGTAGGCGAAGATCTGCAAGGGGATGACCGTCAGCACCGGTTGGAGCAGCGGCAAGGTGGGCGGCACCTCGATCACATGGTCGGCCTTGCTGGCCAGCAGCGCGTCGCCCTCGGCGCCGATGGCGATCACGTGGCCGTGGCGAGCGCGCACCTGTTCGATATTGCTGATCATCTTCTCGTAGATCGCGTCCCGCGGCGCGATGCATACCACGGGCATAGCTTCGTCAATCAACGCGATCGGGCCGTGTTTCATCTCGCCGGCGGGGTAGCCCTCGGCATGGACGTAGCTGATCTCCTTCAGCTTCAAGGCCCCCTCCAGGGCAATCGGGTAGTTGACCTGCCGTCCCAGGAAGAGGGCGTCACTGGCCCGGTAGTAGAGTTCGGCCAGTTCCTCGCAGATCGGCAGCGACCGCTCGATCACCGTGGCGGCCTTGCCGGGGAGTTCCACCAGGGCCTGCAGGTGCTCGCGGATCTGGGCGGGCTTGAGCGTGCCGCGGGCCTGCCCCAGCCGCAGGGCGAAGAGGTAAGCCGCCACCAGCATCGAGGTGAAGGCTTTGGTCGAGGCCACCCCGATCTCCGGGCCGGCGTGCAGGTAGATCGGCCCGCCGTCGGCCACCCGCGCCGCCTGGCTGCCAATGGCGTTCACGATGGCCACGCTGGGCACGCCCTGGGCGCGCGCCTCTTCCATGGCCGCCAGGGTATCCACCGTCTCGCCGCTCTGGGTGAACGCCAGCAACAGGGCGTCGTCGCCGAGCACCGGGCCACGGTAGCGGAACTCGCTGGCGTAGTCTACTTCGACCCGCACCCGCGCCAGGCTTTCGATCATAAACTTGGCGACCAGCCCGGCATGCCAGGCCGTGCCGCAAGCGGCGGCGTAGATCCGCTCCACCCGGCGCAAGGCGACATCATCGAGGGTCAGATCCTCCAGGTGCACCCGGCCCGCCTCCTGATCGATCCGTCCGCGCAGCACATCCATCAGCGCCCGGGGTTGTTCATGGATCTCCTTCTGCATGAAGTGCTTGTAGTCGCCTTTGGCTGCCGAGACGGGGTCCCACGGCACGCTCACCGGCCGCCGCGTGATCGTCGCGCCGTCAAGGGTGGCGATGGTCGCGCCGTGGCGGGTGATCACCGCGAGTTCGCGATCCTCCAGGAAGATCATGTCGCGCGTGTAGTCGAGGATGGCCGGCACATCCGAGGCGATGAAGGTCTCGCCCGAGGCGGTTCCGATCACCACGCCCCCGGCGTTGCCGAGCCGCGCGGCGATGAGCCGATCCGGTTCGTCAACACAGAAGGCTACCACGGCGTTGCCGCCCCGCAGGTCGGCCATGGCCCGGCGCATCGCCGGCTCTAGCGCCTCTTCCTCGCGGTAGTAGTGCCCGACCAGGTGGGCGATCACCTCGGTGTCGGTCTGTGAATGGAAGTGATAGCCCAGTTCCAGCAGCCGGCCCTTCAACTCCAGGTAGTTTTCGACGATGCCATTTTGAATGACGACGATCCGGCCGCTGGCATCCCGATGGGGGTGGGCATTTTCTTCGGTGACGTTGCCGTGGGTGGCCCAGCGCGTGTGGCCCAGGCCCACCCGCCCGGTGACCGGTTCCTGACCCAGCCGCAGCACCAGGTTGTACAATTTCCCCACGCTGCGCCGGAGTTGCAGCCCACGGTCGGGGTCGAAGATGGCAATGCCGGCCGAGTCGTAGCCCCGGTATTCCAGGCGTTGCAGCCCTCCGACTACCACCTCGATCGCCTCGCGCGGTCCAACGTAGCCGACAATCCCGCACATGCTGGTGTTCCTCCTGATGATCCTACCAAAGCGTCGTCGAGACGCCGCAAGCTCGTGAGCGCTGGAGCGCTTCCTGTTGCATGGAGCGGCAATCTCCAATCCGCAATCTAAAATCTGAAAAGGACGGCCCACCCCCTTCACAACCCCCGTATAATGGACTCACGACATGACGCAGTGAGCCAAAGGACGGTGGGGTATGCAGGAGTTTTTCGAGTTCGGCCTGAGGGCGCGAGTCCAATATAAGGCGGGTCTGGCGCGGGAGTTGGGTTCGCTGGCGCAGGAACTCGCCGCGGAACGCGCGTTTATCGTTGCCGACAAGGGGGTGGTGGCGGCCGGCTTGCTCGAACCAGTGCTGGCGGGTATCGAAGGCTTCGCCGAAGTGGTGGGCATCTACGATAACGTGCCGCCCAACTCGTCGCTGGCAACCGTCAACGAGGCCACCGAGGCGGCCCGCGCCGCGCGCGCCGATGTGCTCATCGCGCTCGGTGGCGGCAGCCCGATTGATACGGCCAAGGGGATGCGTATCTTGCTTACCCTTGGCGGCGAGATCCCTCAGTATGAAGGCTACAATACGATCATCCAACCGCTGATGCCGATGATCGCCGTCCCGACTACCGCCGGCACCGGCAGCGAGGTGACGGTGGTCGCCGTGATCAAGGACGAGGACGAAAACCGTAAGATCAGCCTCGCCAGTCGCTACCTGATGCCCGATATCGCGGTGCTCGACCCTGAGTTGACCCTCACCCTCCCCCCGCGCCTGACGGCTGCCACCGGGATGGATGCCCTCTCCCACGCCATCGAGGCCTACGTCTCGACCGAGAACAATCCCTTCAGCGATAGCCTGGCCCTGGCTTCGATTGACATCATCGCCAACCATCTGCGCGATGCCGTCCACCAGGGTCGCAACCTCGAGGCGCGCAGCCAGATGCTCCTCGCCTCGTCCATGGCCGGGGTGGCCTGCTCGAATAGCTGGTTCGGCGTGGTGCACGCCATCTCCCACGCCATCGGCGCGCATTATCCCGTGCACCACGGGACGCTCAATTCGATCATTCTGCCTTACGGTATGGAGTTTAACGCTCCGGTGGCGCCCGAACGCTATGTGCGCATCGCCCGCGCCATGGGGGTGAATGCCGGCGGGCGCAGCGACGAGGAGGTCATTGCCGACGGGATCAACGCGGTGAAGAACCTGGCCGCCGACTGCGGCCTGCCCCTCCGCCTGCGCGACGTGGAGATCCCCGAGTCGGCCCTGCCCGAACTTGCGGCCCTCTCCGTCGTCGAGGCGGCTATGTTCTGGAACCCGCGCGACGCGACCGAGGAGGACCTGCTCAGCCTCCTCCAACAGATGTGGTAGGCGCATCGAGCACGTGGGCACGGGCGACAGGCTGGTTGCCCTCAGACCCATGCCTTTCACATACGCTCTTCGCCCACACCCCAACCCTTTCCTGTTCGGAGAGGGTCTCCGGCTGACGCCGGTCATCCTGCCGGCAGGGGGTGGGGAAACCCGGTTTCCCCACCCCTTGCCGGATCCGCTCAGGCCCTGATAATGCTCCCCGGCGCGATCACCGCCCCGTCGGGCACGCTAACACCCCGCGCCAGCACCGCGCCCCGGGTCGTCAACTGCGTGCGGCTCAGTATCCCCCGCGTCTCGGCCACGGGTTGCGCCTCTTCGAACACCCGCGCTTCCAGACTGGCGCCCGCGCCCACATGCGCTCCGTCGTCGAGCCATGAGTGCGATACTCGCGCCCCGGGACCAACGATCGCGCCCGCGCCGAGCACCGAGGCGGCAACAACCGCGCCGGTGCGCACCACGCAGCCGGCGTCAAGCGCCGCCGGGCCAATGATCCGCGCCCCTGGCTCTACCTGCGCCTCGGGGTGGCGCCAGACTTGCTCCGCCCCCCGCTGCGCCAGCAAAAACTGCGCCGCAGTCAACGCCTCCCACGGCGTGCCTACCGGAATCCAGTGGCCCGTACAGATGTGGGCCCGCACCGGCTGCTCCACCGCCAATGCCCCAACCAGGTCCGTCAGTTCCAGTTCCCCGCGCGGCGAGGGCGCGATCCGCTCCAGAAGCGGAAAGACGGCCCCATCAAAGTGGTACACGCCCGCATTGGCAAGCGCGTCGGGTGGCGGATCGGCCGGCTTCTCGACGATCCGGCGCACCGTGCCGCCCACTATCTCGAGCACGCCGAAGGAACGAGCGTCGGCCACGCGCAACCCGGCCACGCTGTACCGCGCGCGACATACCCCCACGATATCCTCGTGGGCCACCAGATTATCCCCGTAGAGCAGCAAGAACGGCTCATCAATCGGGCCGGCCGCCAGCAGCGCCCCCGCCGTGCCGTTCATCACCTCCTGGCGGGCATAGCGCAGAGCCATGCCGCGGTACGCTCTCCCGAATGTCGCCTCGACCATCTCCGCGCGGTAGCCGACCACCAGCGTGACCCGCTCAACCAGACCTACCAGCGCGTCCAGGATGTGGGCCAGGAGCGGACGCCCAAGCAGTGGGATCAGGGGCTTCGGGCGGTGGAGGGTAAGCGGGCGGGTGCGGGTTGACTCGCCAGCGGCCAGGATCACGGCATGGCGCGTCAGGTAAGGTTGGTGTGGGGCGATGTGAGCCATGGTCCTCTCCTTCGCTTCTTGCGCGAAGTGAGCATACCACAACTACGCTTGTCCGCACCTTTACAACATGGTGAAAGAAGCGCGTGAATGTATTCACCCTCAGGCGCTCAACTGCCTGGCGAGCAGAATGGCCTGTGCCACCTCGCGCATCGTTTTGCGACTGTTCATCGCCAGTTGCTGGATCTTGCGGAACGCTTCGGCCTCGCTCAGGCCCTGGTGATCCATCAGGTAGCCCTTGGCCCGATCCACCAGTTTGCGCGTCTCCAGACGCTCCTGCAGGTGCGCCAGTTCCTTGCGCCGCTGGACCCGTTCCGTCCAGCGTGCCACGGTCACTTCGATCAACGGCATCAAATCAGCGTCGCGCACCGGTTTGATCAGGTATCCCAGCACGCCGGCGGCCCGCGCCTGCTCGACCAGTTCGCGCGAACTGTAGGCGGTGAGCAGCAATACCGGCGCCAGGTGTTCGTCGCCGATCATCTTCGCCGCGGTGATGCCGTCCATGTGCGGCATCTTCACATCGAGCAGCACCAGCTCCGGGCGCACCTGCCGCGTCAGGTTGACCGCGCTCAACCCATCACCGGTTTCACCCACGACCAGATAGCCCTGCTCTTGCAACATCTCCCGCAGGTTCATGCGAAGAAGCGCATCGTCATCGGCAATTAACACTCGCGTCGTCATACGCCACGCTCGCAAAAGACAACAAGCCCCTCTCTACGCCGGCCCCGGCGCGAGGGAGCTTCAGTGCGATCAGATCTGGTATTCTTTTCAG
>DAOTYR010000533.1:0-4140 GCA_034434655.1 Chloroflexaceae bacterium | reverse complement strand
GCCGCACACCGACGGGATGAAAAAAGGTTGTTCCTGGGAGGGCTTTGCCCTCCCAGACCCTCCCGTAGGTCGGGGCCCGGGTGCGCGGGCCTCCGGCCCGCATCCGCAAGGGGATAACAGGGTTCTCCTGGGAGGGCTTTGCCCTCCCAGACCCTCCCGCGGTCGAGGGATGGGGAAACCCGGTTTCCCAACCCCCCTGCGTGCGGGCTGTGCCCGCCCAAACCCTCCTGCGGGCGGGGGATGGGGAAACCCGGTTTCCCCACCCCCCTGCGTGCGGGCTGCGCCCGCAAACCCTCCTGCGGGCAGGGGCGTGGGGAAACCAGGTTTCCCCACATCCCGCTCCGAGAGCTTATGTTCCCGTTAGAAGCGGGCGTTCTAGCTTCTATGCCATGGCCGTATTCACAAAGGCAAAAGGCGGCTTGCGCGTGTCGGCAACAGGCAGAGTATACCATCACCGGCCCGCGCCAGAGGGTGGGGGCTTAGACAAGGTTCGTTAGGAGATTCACCGTTCGCAGCGTTTCGCCCCCCTCCCAGCCTTCCCCCGCTGGGGAAGGAGCCCGGGAACGCGGCGCTTCTGCCCCCCTCCCAGCCTCCCCCCGCTGGGGGGAGGAGCCCGGGAACGCAGCGTTCCGCCCCCCTCCCGGCCTCCCCTGCTGGAGAGAGGCGCCCGGGAACGCGGCGCTTCTGCCCCCCTCCCGGCCTCCCCTGCTGGGGGGAGGCGCCCGGTTCCTGCCCCCGGCGGGAGAGGGTGAGGGGATGGGGAAACCTGGTTTCCCCATCCCCCTGCGTGAGGGCCAGGCCCTCCCACACCCGTGGGCGGGGGCGTGGGGAAACCCGGTTTCCCCACGCTCCCTCCGAGGGCCTATGTTTACGGGAGTTGTAAGCGGCGTGTTACAATCCATTACGTGCCGACCGCGTTTTGCCGGCAACGGTGGACCGCGTACAGCCCGGCACACGCCGGCACTCAACGATGCCATACCACGAACCCGTCGTACTGGAGCGGCGCGACCTCGGCGCCCTGACCCTGGCCCGCTGGCATGCCCCGGATCTGGCGCGCGCCGCGCGCCCCGGGCAGGCCCTGCTGGCGCGCTGCGCGCCCCCCGGCAGCGACGATCCGCTCCTGCGGCGGACGCTGTTTCCCGCCGGGGCCGACGCGCGCGCCGGTGTGGTCGAGGTGCTGCTGGCCCCCGAAGAACGCGGCCTGGCCTGGCTCGCCGCGCAGCCGCCGGGGGCGCGGCTGGATGTCTATGGTCCGGTGGGGAACGGCTTCACCCTCGCCGAGCCGACGCGCAACCTGCTGCTGGCCGGGGCCGGTTCCGCCGTGCCGGGGTTGCTTTACCTGGCCCGTGCCGCCGTGGCGCGAGGAATCGCCGTGGTGCTGCTGGTGGCTGCCCCTGGCGCCGACGTGCTGCCGCCGCCCTTCTTGCTGCCCTCCGATGTCGAGTATCTAACCAGCGCGGGCGGCGAGGCCGATCTGCCGGCGCTGCTTGTCGCGACTCAGCCGGGCGGCCCCACGCTGAGCCGAGGAGCGCTCGGGTGGGCCGATCAATGCTGCCTGGGGTTGGCGGCGCCCCTGTTGCCGCCCGTGGTCGAGATGGTGCGCGCCGGCACGTTGCGCTGGGAACGTGGCTTCGCGCAGGTCGCTCTGCCCGGCGCAATGCCCTGCGGCGTGGGCACGTGCCAGGGTTGTCTGGTTGAGACCCGCGATGGCGCCCGTCTCGCTTGCAGGGATGGGCCGGTGTTCGATCTGCGCGATCTGCGCTTGTGACACGAGACCGGGTTTCCCCACACCCGGGCCTGTGGGAGGGTGGGGCGGGCGGCGCCCGCCCAGGCACAACCTTTGTGCATCCCGTGGGGGCGTGGGGAAACCGGGTTTCCCCACACGCGGACCGGATGGGCGGCGGAGGGTGGCCCCGTCGGTTGCCAGGGCATGGGGAAACCGGCTTTCCCCATACCCCGGCCGGATGGCGGCGGAGGGTGCCCATGCCCCGGCCGGATGCGCTCTCCCGCCCCGCGTTCAGCGAACCTCGCCCTGGATCTCGCGGTAGCTCTTGAGGAACCAGCGCGTCACACTGCGGTAGCGGTCCTCGCGCCCGATAAGCAGGTGGTGCAGGCTGTTCTCAGGGTCGTCGAGACCGGTGCCGTCGAGGGCCGCAACGGCGGCGAAGCGATACAGCGGCTGGTAGAGGGTGATGCCCGGCGCCAGGCTGATCCAGCGCCGTTGGAAGGCGGCATAGTCGGCGCTGCGGGAGGCGAGTTCGTTCTCGACGCGGGCGTTGGTGAGGAGATCGTCAATCTCTTGATCGGCCAGGCCCGCGTAGTTCAGCCCGCTGTCGGCGCGGCTGGAGTGCCAGAGGGCGAAGGGGTCGGGGTCGGGGCCAAGGCGCGTCCAGGTATGCAGGGCCATGTCGAAGTCGTGGGCGCGCAGCCGGGCCTGTAATGCTGGCCCATCCAGTTCGACCACGCTGATGCGCAGCCCCAATTCGCCCCACTGGCGGGCGATCTCGTCGGCGACGGCGCGGCGCTTCGGCTCATTGTCCACCAGCAACTCCAGGGCCAGGGGGCGACCGTCGCGCGCGAGCGCACCGTCGGCGCCGCGGTCGAAGCCCGATTCGCTGAGGATGCGCCCGGCGGTGGCGGGGTCGGGCGCGTACCAGCGCGCCTGGGGGTCATAGGCCCACCAGCCGGGGAGGATGGGCGTATCGAGGGGCATTGCCGTGCCGTTCAGGGCGCGTTCGATCAGCGCGTCTTTGTTCAGGCCGTGGGCCAGGGCGCGGCGCAGGTTGAGCTTGTCGAGCGGCGGGCGCCGCAGGTTGAAACTCAGGATGGTGTACTCATCGAGAGGCACAACCGCGCCGCGGACGCCGGCGGGCAGATCGTCGATCGCGGCGGTTCCGGTGAGGCGAGCGCCGAAGGCCATCGCGTCGCCGCGGGCAAGGGCGGCGAAGGCGGCTTCGGGCGAGGCGATGAAGCGCAATTCGAGGCGCTCGATGTAGGGCCGGCCGCCGAAGTAGCCCTCATATGCCGCGAGCACGGCGCGGTCCTCGCGTAGTTCAACCAGGCGGTACGGACCGGTGCCCACCAGGCGTTCGGCGGTTGATCCGGCGATCCAGGCTTCGGGCGGGTTGCCGGCGAACACGTGCGCGGGCAGGATAGGCACGCGAGCCATGCTGAGGAACGGCGCGAACGGCGCGGTCAGGGTGGCGCGAACGGTATAGGCGTCCAGCCGGTCCACCAGCACATCCTGCCAGACGCCGGCGAGGGCCGGTTCGCCGGGCTGATCGGCCACCTGGAGGGTGCGCAGGGTGAAGACCACATCGTCGGCGGTGAAGGGCCGGCCATCGTGCCAGGCGACATTGCGTCGCAGGTTGAACTGGTACACCGTGCCGCTGGCGTCAACCTCATATGACTCGGCCAGGGCCGGTTCGATCAACCCATCGGCGCCGATTCGCACCAGACCATCGAAGATCAGCGCGATCAGGTCGCGGCCCACCGGATCGGCGAGCGGATCGTTGAGCAGTGGGACGGGGCGTTCCGGCGCGCCGACCACCGCTTCGACGTAGGAGCCGCCGACCAGGGGCGTCGCCACCGAGGCGTTGCGCAGGGCCACTGCGCCGAGCAAACCGGCGATCAACAGCATGCTCAGCGCGGCGATAACGATTTGCCAGCGAATGCGACGGGCCATGGGCTTGCGCGCCCCTCACAGATGGGAGGATCTGGGAAGGCCAGGCCCTCCCAGGAATGCTCGTTCCTCGCCCGGTTAGAGGAGGCGGGGAACCCGGGGTTCCCCACGACCCTGCCCTGGGAGAGGGTCGGGGAGGGCGCAGCCGTCTCCACCACCGGCTTTGCTCGCCTGGTTACGGGCCGGGAACCCGGGGTTCCCCACTTACCCAAAAATCGGCAGACTGGCGATCAGCGAGAGCAGCAAAAATGACACGCTCAGGACCAGGGTGGCCTGGTACAGGGTCTTTTCCAGGCCGCGGCGGGTGCGATAGATCGAGCTGGTGTCGCGGTTGGCCATCCCCGGGCTGCGGGCCTGCAAGACGACCAGGGCGATCAGCACCGCGCTAATAACGATCAGGGCGATGAACAGCGCGATTTCCACGCGATCTTTCCTCTCTATGCCAGGAGTTGCGCAGT
>DAOTYR010000532.1:0-4576 GCA_034434655.1 Chloroflexaceae bacterium | reverse complement strand
GGAGAGACGGAGCATGGTGATGACCTTCGTGGTGCAGCGCGGCTGCGCCGCGCAACAGGGGGGGGCAAGCCCATGTTCCCGGGAGGGCCCGACTCGCCCGGTCCCTCCCGGGCGGGGCCTCTGTTCACCCTACGGGCAGGGGCGTGGGGAAACCTGGTTTCCCCACACCCCACTCAGAGAGATTATGTTCACGTCAGCCGTCCATGCGGCTCCGCCGCACGGACGGCTAACGTGAACATACGCCCTCGGCGAGGGGTGTGGGGAAACCGGGTTTCCCCACGCCCCCGCCCCGCAGGGGCATGGGGAAACCGGGTTTCCCCATGCCCCCACCCGCGGGAGGGTGTGGGAGGGCTTCACCCTCCCAAGAACAAACGTATGTTCATTGCGGCGTTGTGCGGCGCAGCCGCATGGACGGCTGAGGTGACCATAGGCCGGTAGCGGGGGCAGCTTGCCCGCGGAGACGCGCCGCGGGCGGGCCGCCCGCGCTCCCAGCGTAACCCAACAGTTACTCGCGCTAACCCGGTCTGCCAGACCTGTCAGGTCCGGGTTGTCTGGAACGGCTATGCTGACCCTGGTTACCGGCGGAAATGGCTTTATCGGGCGGGCCATCGTGGAGCAACTGCTGGCCCGGGGCGACCGCGTGCGGGTCATCGGGCGGAATGAGTATCCCGACCTGGCCGCGCGCGGGGTCGAGTGTGTGCGCGCCAATCTGGCCGCCCCCGACGCCAACGCCGTGCTGAACGCGGCTATGCGGGGGGTCGAGGTGGTGTTCCACGTCGCGGCGAAGGCGGGCGTGTGGGGCCCCTTTGACGACTACTACCGCAACAACGTCAGCGCCACGCAGCGGGTGGTGCGCGCGGCGGAACGGGCCGGTGTGCCCAGGCTGGTCTTTACCTCGTCGCCCTCGGTGGTGTTCGGCGAAGAAGACGTGGAAGGAGCCGATGAGTCCCGGCCATATCCCGAACGCTACCTGAGCCATTACCAGCACACCAAGGCCCTGGCCGAGCGGTTCGTGCTGGGGCGCGAGGCCATCGCCACCACGGCCATCCGCCCGCCGCTGGTCTGGGGGCCGGGCGATCCGCACCTCTTTCCACGCATCCTGGCGCGGGCGCGCGCCGGCCGGCTCATCCAGATCGGCGATGGCAACAACAAAGTTGACATAACTTACGTGGAGAACTGCGCCGAGGCCCATCTGCTGGCTGCCGACCGGCTCGGCGAGCATTCGCCGTTGCGCGGGCGGGCCTACTTTATTGGGCAGGAGCAGCCGGTCAACCTGTGGGACTTCATGAACGAGGTGGTCACCCGGATGGGGTACCGTCCGGCGCGGCGCAAGATCTCCCTCAAGCGCGCCGTGCGCATTGCGACCTTGCTGGAGCGGACCTACGAGGCGCTGGGTCTCCCCATGGAACCGCCCCTCACCCGTCTCACGGCGGTGCAACTGGCGCGCTCGCGCTGGTTCGACCTCAGCGCCGCCCGCCGCGATCTGGGCTACGGCCCGCGCATCAGCACCGAGGAGGGCCTGCGCCGCACCCTGGCGGCGCTGGGGCATCCCCGCGCGTAGCGCGTGACGCCTGTGGTATACTGCCCCTGGAACCTGCCGCCGCCAAGCCTGCCGGTGCCGTATGAGCGCCAACGAGCCGATCATCGCTACGGAGCAGCGCCACACCTCCGGTCTCTACCCCAAGCGTCCCGTGGCGATCGTGCGGGGCGAGGGCGCGCGCCTGTACGACGCCGACGGGCGTGTGTACATTGATTGTGTCGGCGGGCAGGGCGCGGCCAACCTCGGCCACGGCCATCCGAGGGTGGTGGCGGCGGTGCAGGTCCAGGCCGCCACCCTCATGAGTTGCCCCGAAATCTTCTACAACGACCAGCGCGCCGCCTACCTGAGCGAACTTGCGGCGGCCCTGCCCTTCCCCGCGCGGATCTTCCTCTGCAACAGCGGCGCCGAGGCGGTCGAAGCCGGCCTGAAATTCGCGCGCCTGCTCAGTGGCCGCCGGAAGATCGTCGCCGCCATGCGCGGCTTCCACGGGCGCACCATGGGCGCCCTGAGCGCCACCTGGGAGCCGAAGTACCGCGAACCCTTCGCGCCCCTCGTGCCGGAGTTCGTCCACGTGCCCTACGCCGATGTCGAGGCCCTGGCCGCGAGCGTCGGGGCGGATACGGCCGCGGTGATCCTCGAACCGGTCCAGGGCGAGGGCGGCGTTCGCCCGGCGCCGACCGGCTACCTGGAGGCCGCGCGGCGCATCTGCGACGAGGGCGGCGCCTTGCTCCTGATTGATGAGGTGCAGACGGGTTTTGGCCGCACCGGGCGGCTCTTCGCCATCGAGCATAGCGGCGTGGTTCCCGACGGGTTGCTGCTCGCCAAGAGCATCGCCGCCGGCTTGCCCATGGGCGCAGTGGCGCTGCACGAACGCCACGGGCCGCTCCCCGGCGGGGTCCATGGTTCGACCTTTGGCGGCAACCCCCTGCTCTGCGCCGCGGCCCGAGCGGCGCTCCGCGCGTATATTGAAGAAGACCTGCCCCGTCAGGCCGCCGAGAAGGGTGCGTGGCTCCTGGAGCGCCTGCGCGCCCTGCGCCTGCCCGCCGCGCGCGAGGTGCGCGGTCTGGGCCTGCTGGTGGGCATTGAACTGCGGACGCGCGCGCAGCCCTACCTCCAGGCCCTCCTCGAACGGGGCGTGCTGGCCCTGCCCGCCGGCCCGAATGTGCTGCGCCTGCTGCCGCCCCTGGTGATCACGTATGACGATCTTGACATCGTCGCCGCGGCGATCGCCGAGGTGGTGCGGTAAAACGTCATCAATGGTTCTGGGGGAAACTGCTTCTCCCTGCATCGAGCAATCCTACGTGGGTCGCGAAGGCCCGAACCTGTCAGGCGCGCGCCGGGAGTTCTGCTGGCGCGGCGCGCGGTCCCGCCCCGCGCCTGACAGATGTGCCACTTGCCTGAGATGGCTCCATCAGCGGCAACACCTATGCGCAAAATCGGCATTATCGATCTCGGCTCGAACACCACCCGTCTGATTGTGATGGCTTACGCGCCCGGGCGGTGTTTCCGCCTGGTGGATGAAGTGAGCGCGGTCGTGCGCCTGGCCGAGGGGGTGGACGCCAGCGGCAAGCTCCAACCCCGGCCCATTCAGCGCGCCGTGGAGGCCCTGGCAATGTTCGAACGGCTGTGCCGCAACACCGGGGTTGAGGAGATCATCGCCGTCGGCACCAGCGCCATCCGCGAGGCGAGCAATCAGGAGGTCTTCTGGGCGGCGCTGCGCAGCCAGACCAGCCTCGATCTGCGGATCATCTCCGCCCGCGAGGAGGCCTCCTACGCCTACGTCGGGGCGGTGAACGCCCTCAACCTCCACCATGGGTTCATATTCGACACCGGCGGCGGCTCGACCCAGGTGGACGCGGTTGTCAACCGCCGTCTGGTAGAATCGTTCTCGGCCCAGGCGGGCGTGGTGCGCTTCACCGAACGCTACGTCAAAAGCGACCCGATCAGCAAGTCCGACCTGCGCGCGCTGCTGGGCGCGGCGCGGCAGGTCTTCGCCGATCTCGACTGGCTGCGCGCCGGCGAGGGCCGGGTCCTGGCCGGCATGGGCGGGACGGTGCGCACCCTGGCGCGCATCGATCAGAAGCAGCGCCAGTATCCGCTCGACCGGGTGCATGGCTATGTGTTGACCCGCGTGGCCCTGCTCGGGATCATCGAGCAACTGGCGCGCAAGAACCGCCGCGAGCGCGAGCAGATTCCCGGTCTCAAGGCCGATCGCGCCGATGTCACCCTGGCCGGGGCGGTGATCATCGATCAGTTGATGGAGCGGGGCGGGTTCGATGAGCTGGTGGTCAGCGGCCAGGGGGTGCGCGAGGGCATCTTTTACAGCCACTTCCTGCGCGGCATGGAACCGCCGTTGATTGACGATCCGCGCGCCTTCAGCGTGATCAACCTGGCCCGCCTCGACGACTACGAGCAAGAGCACTGCGGCAAGGTCGCCAGTATCTGTCTGAGCCTCTTCGACCAGTTGGCGCCGCTGCACCACTATGGCCCATGGGAGCGGGAGTTGCTCGGCTACGCCGCGACCCTGCACGACATTGGCGTGATTGTCGGCTACTACGATCACCACAAACACAGCGAGTACCTGATCCACAACGCCGCCTTGTTCGGCTTCACCCACCGCGAGATCGTCATCCTCGGCGCGCTGGTGCGCAACCACCGAAAGGGGTGGGCCGATCTGCATCCCTATGCCGAGTTGCTTCAACCCGGCGACACGTTGCGCATCATGCGCCTCAGCGCCCTGTTGCGCATCGCCGAGTACCTGGAGCGCAGCAAGAGCCAGGTGGTGCGCGAGGTGCGTGTGGAACTGGGCGATCCCGTGCGCATCCTCGTGGATAGCCGCGGCGATGCCACGGTGGAGATCTGGGAGGCCAATCGCCGCGCCACGCTCTTCGAGCGCGCCTTTCAGCGTAAGGTCGAGATCAGCGCCGGGCGCGTCGATGCCAGGAAGCTGGAGGCGGTTGCCTGAGTTCCTGCCATTCCTTATATGCGGCTACGCCGCACTCCGATGGGATGAAAAAAGATTGTTCCTGGGCGGGC
>DAOTYR010000531.1:0-17160 GCA_034434655.1 Chloroflexaceae bacterium | reverse complement strand
CGCCCTCGGCGAGGGGCGTGGGGAAACCGGGTTTCCCCACGCCCCCGCCCCGCAGGGGGATGGGGAACCCGGGGTTCCCCATCCCCCTGCCTGATAAGAGGGTCCAGGGGGCTGATGGTCTTTGAATACATAACCCGCTCTAGCCCGCGCAGGCGGGCTTCGCATTCCGTAGCCGAGGGCTTTAGCCCCACGGCCAGCCCGGCATACCGGATGCATTGCTCAAAGACCATGAGCCTCCCGGACCTTTCCGTGTATCATTCCTTTTTAGTGTACCGTCACTCGGCACAGGCGCGCAAGGGCACCCGGGAGGGCCGCAGGGCGCGTCCACAGCCCGCCTCCCCTGGCTGAGCGGGGAGCGGCTCAAGCGCCCCACGGGGTGTCGGGGGCTTGCCCCAAGGACTTTGCACAAGCCTTGAGAAGGCCCGACAAAGGGTTGACGAAGGGCCTGCAACGCGGTATACTATGAGTAGTTCGGAGTTGAACTACTAATGCTCGATGGAATGAAACAGAGATCACAATGGACCTGCTCGACCAACTGGCGGCCCTGGGGCTGACCGAATACGAAGCCAAGGTGTACCTGGCGCTGCTGAGCGAGCACCCGGCAACAGGCTATCAGATCAGCAAGAGTTCGGGAGTTCCGCGCTCGATGGTCTACGAGGCCCTGGGACGGCTGGAGGGACGAGGCGCGGTGCTGAAATCCGAGGAGGAGAAGGCGACCCTTTACCGGCCGGTCTCGCCGGCGGTGCTGCTGGACCGCTACGAGCGCGAGGCCCGCGAACGGGCCGAGCGGCTGCGGGCCGAGTTGATGCCGCTCTATAACCGGCAGGAGTCGGGGCGGCTGTGGAACTTCAGCGGGCGCCGCGAGGCCCTGGCCTATGCCGAGGAACTGATCGAGGGCGCGCAGCACGAACTGATGCTTGTGCTCACCGACGCCGATGTGGAGGCCCTGCGCGCGTGTCTCACCCGCGCCCACGCCCGCGGCGTGGCCCTGGGCGTCATCCTCACCGGCAACGCCGCGTTCGAGCTTGGCCAGGTGGTGCGGCATCCCAAACGCGAGACCGAACTGCACCAGATGGAAGAGACCCTGATCGTTGTCGCTGATGAGCGCGAGTTTTTGATTGCCAGCGGGCATCTGTTCACAACCGCCACGGTGACGACCAATCACAATATGGTGCTGATTGCCCGGCAATTTATCTGGATGGAACTGTTTGCCCAGCGTATTTTCGCGCGACTTGGCCCCGATCTGCTGGCCAGGCTGTCGCCCGAGGACCAGCAGGTGTTGCATTGAGGAGCTTTCCTATGGCAACCCTCTCCGAGCGCATTCAGACCGCGACGCGGTCGGGGTGGCGCTTTACCTTTGATGCTCGCATCCTGGAACCGCTTTTCGTCCTCCTGACCCTGGTGGGCATTGTCGCCGGGGGGGTGCTCGAACGTCTGGGCATTGCGCCCGAGGCGCTGCTGGCGGTGCGTGTCGCCACCTACTTCTTCGGCGGGTTTTACGCCGTCCAGACCATTATTGAAGGGCTGCGCGAACGCCGGATCAACGTGGATCTGCTCATGGTTCTGGCGGCCCTCGGCGCGGCGTATGTGGACGCATGGAGCGAGGGAGCGATCCTGTTGTTCCTGTTCTCGCTCAGCAATGTGTTGCAGAACTACGCCATGGATCGCACGCGCCAGGCCATCGAGAGCCTGCTCGAACTGCGCCCCGACACGGTCACCGTGCGCCAGGGCGACCGGCTGGTGACCATGCCGGTGGAGGAGGTCGGCGTTGGCGCGGTGGTGGTGCTGCGACCCGGCGACCGCGTGCCGCTCGACGGGACCATTCTCCGCGGCGCGGGCGCCTTCGACGAGTCGGCCTTGACCGGCGAGTCGATGCCGGTGCAACGCGGCGAGGGCGAGCCGGTGCTGGCCGGCACGCTCAACCAGAGTGGCGCCCTGGACATCGTGGTGACGAAGCCGGCCAGCGAGAGCACCCTGGCGCGCATCATCGCCATGGTCAGCGAGGCCCAGGCGCGCAAGGCGCGCACGCAGAGCTTCCTCGACCGGGCGGAGCAGTACTATGCCACCGCGATCATCCTCGGCGTGGCCCTGTTCATCGCCCTGGTTCCGCCCCTGTTCGGCGTGCCCTGGCACGAGAACTTCTACACCGCGATGGTGCTGCTGACCGTGGCTTCGCCTTGCGCCCTGGTGATCAGCGTGCCGGCGGCCCTGCTCAGCGCTATCGCCAATGCCGCCCGCAACGGCGTGCTGTTCAAGGGCGGGGCCTATCTCGAGGAGTTGAGCAAGATCAAGGTCATCGCCTTCGATAAGACCGGCACGCTCACCTATGGTCAGCCGGTGGTGAGCGACGTGCTGCCCTGGCCCGGTGTCACGGCTGAGGAGTTGCTGGCGGCCGTGGCCCGCGCCGAGCACCCCAGCGAGCACCCCATTGCCCGGGCGATCAACGTCTATGCCGAGAGTCGGGGCATTGCCGTCAGCGAGCCGGAGCGCTTCGAGGCGGTGACCGGCATGGGTGTGCGCGCCTCGTGGGACGGCGTGGAGACGCTGGTGGGCGCGCCGCGGCTCTTCGACCACGCGGGAGCGCCGGTTCCCGCCGCCATCCTGGCCGAGGCCGACCGGCTCGCCGACGAGGGGCGCGGCAGCGTGCTGGTGGCGCGCCGCGGCGATCGCTGGCTCGGCCTGGTCACGGTCATGGACCGCGAGCGCGAAGACGCCGCCGCGCAGATCCGCGCCCTGCGGGCCAGAGGCGTCGAGCGCATCGTGATGCTCACCGGCGACAACCCCCGCGTGGCCCGGGCCGTCGGGCGCCGCCTGGGGGTGGACGAGGTGCACGCCGGCCTGATGCCCGAAGACAAGGTGCGTATCGTTGGCGAACTGGCCGCCGCCTACGGCCCCACGGCCATGGTGGGCGACGGCGTCAACGATGCCCCGGCGCTGGCCAGCGCCACGATCGGCATTGCCATGGGCGCCGCTGGCACCGACGCGGCCCTCGAAACCGCCGATGTGGTGCTGATGCGCGATGACCTGGGGGCGATCGTCTACGCCGTGGGCCTCAGCCGGCGCGCCCAGCGCATCGTCTGGCAGAACATCATCTTCGCCTTCGCCGTGGTGGTGGCGCTGGTGACGTTGACGCTCACCATCGGCGTGCCCCTGCCCCTGGGCGTGATCGGCCACGAGGGCAGCACTATCCTGGTGGTGTTGAACGGCCTGCGGCTGCTGGTCAACCAGAGATAGGTCGCGGCCCAGGAACCAGGAACCCTCTATGGTGGGGGCAACCCGGCGGGTTGCCCCCACCGTCATGCGCCCCTGAGCAACCTTCGCTCCGAAATGCTATACTATCCCTCGTCGCCTGTATCCGGCCCGCCGGGGCCGGTAAGGAGGAGCGTGTATGGCATCGGCAGAACCGCCCCGCACCCTCATGGACTTCTGGCTCGACGCGCAGCGGCAGACCTGGCAGCGGCTGTACGGCGCGACCGACGGCCAGGCGCCCCCCGCTCTCCCGCAGATGATCGCCCAGTGGCAACAGGCCGCGACCCAGGGCTTCACCGCCTGGCTCAGCGGGGCCGACCCCTTCGCCCAGGCGCTGTCGCGCCAGTTGATCAGCGCCCAGACGACTATGTTGCAGGTGATCGAGCAACTCTCGCGCTCATGGCAGGACCTGAGCCCGCGGCTCGCCGCTGGCGAGGACCAGACGCGGGCGCTGCGCGCAGCCGCCGAGCAACTGCGGCATCAGTTCTTCCCCGAGCCCGCCACGCTGGCCCGCGCCGTCCAGGAAAGCGGCGACCTCTGGCGGCTCTACCTGGAGGAGATGCAGCAACTCACCCGGCCCTGGGCCGAGGCCCTGCGCCAGGCCCCGGGCGCGCCTCCGGGCGGCAGCGCCTTGCTGGAACTGACCAGCCTCTACTGGGACGCCTACGAACGCTCCCTGGGGCGCCTGCTCGAAAGCCCGCGGATGGGCTTCTCGCGCGAACTGGAAGAGAAGATGTTGCGCGGCTTCGAGGCCTGGGCCGAACTGCGCCGCGCCAGCGCCCAGTTTCAACTGGTCGTCGCCAATATCTGGACCGATGTGTTCGAGCAGGTGTTGCGCGGGCTGGCCGAGCGGGCGCAGGCCGACCGGCCCATCCAGAGCCTGCACGAACTGCTCCAGTTCTGGACCAGCGTGGCCGACCGGCAGTTGGAGGCAGCCTTCTCCGGCGAGACGTTCCTGCAGGCCCAGCGCCAGTTGTTCAACGCCGCGATGCGCTACCGCCTCCACGAGCAGCAGATCGTCGAGTTCGGCCTGCGGGCGAGCTACGTGCCGACGCGCAGCGAGATTGACGAGGTGCATCGCAACCTCTACGAACTGCGCAAGGAGGTGCGGGCGCTGCGCAAGGAACTGCGCGAGGCGCGCGAGGCGCTCCCCAGGCGCTCGTCGGTCCGCAAGAAGGCCAGGCCGGCGCTGCATGACGAGCCGGAGTAATACCTTTCGGGAATGCGCAAGGGTTTTTCTGGGAGGGCCACGCCCCACCCTCCCCACAGGTGAGGGGATGGGGAAACCCGGTTTCCCCACACCCCTGAGGCCTATGTTCACGTCAGACGGTCATGCGCATGGCGCACCACGCCCGATGAACATGGTCCGGGAGCGCGGGCGGCCCGCCCGCATCTCCCTGCTCGAGCGGCAATACGTTGCAACGAAGCAGACTGCCCCCTCCCCCGCTGGAAGAGGGAACCCGGCTCCTCCCCCCAGCGGGGGGAGGCTGGGAGGGGGGCAGCACGCTGCGAACGGTGTTCACGTCAGGCCCCACGCGGCCGCGCCGCACATCAACCAGGAGGCCCACGATGAGCCTATCCCCCATTCAACTCAACCCGGTCGAGACGCTCCACGAACTGACCGGGATGCACCGCAAGCTTGTGGAGGGCATGCGCATCCTGAGCCGCATGCGCCACGATGACATCCAGGTGGGCACCACTCCAAAAGAGCCGGTCTACCGTGAGGACAAGCTGGTGCTCTACCGCTACCTGCCTGTGGTCGAGCAGCCGTTTCCTATCCCCATCCTGATCGTCTACGCCCTGGTCAACCGGCCCGCGGTGGCCGATCTGCAACCCGACCGCTCCCTGGTGCGCAACCTGCTGGCCCAGGGTATGGATGTCTACCTGATCGACTGGGGCTACCCCTCGCGGGCCGACCGCTACCTGACCCTCGAAGACTACATCGCCGGCTACCTCGACACCTGCGTGGACGTGGTGCGCGAGCGCCATGGCCTCGAACAGATTAATCTGCTCGGCATCTGTCAGGGGGGCACCTTCTCGGTCTGCTATGCCGCCCTCTACCCCGAGAAGGTGAAGAACCTGACGGTCATGGTCGCGCCGATTGACTTCCACGCCACTCAGGAGGGACGCAGCGGGCTGTTGAACCTGTGGGGCCTGGGCCTCGATGTGGACCAACTGGTCGAGGCGACCGGCAACATCCCCGGCGAGTTGATGAACTTCGGCTTCGTGATGCTCAAGCCGCTTCAACTCAACTTCCAGAAGTACCTGGACACCCTCGACGTGATGGACGACGAGCAGAAGCTGCTCAACTTCCTGCGCATGGAGAAGTGGATCTTCGATAGTCCGGATCTGGCCGGCGAGGCCTTTCGGCAGTTCGTGAAGGACTTCTTCCACGAAAACAAACTGGTCCGCGGGGAGGCCGAGATCGGCGGACGCCGGATTGACCTGCGCCGGCTGACGATGCCGGTGCTGAACATCTACGCCGAGCAGGACCACCTGGTGCCCCCGCCCTCGACCATCGCCCTCGGCGAGCATGTGGGCACGTCCGACTACACCCTGTGCGCCTTCCCGGTCGGGCACATCGGCATGTACGTCAGCGGCAAGGCCCAGCGCGACCTGGCGCCGACGATCGCCAACTGGCTCAAGGCCCGGGCCTGAGGCGGAGAGGCGCAGGCCCGGTTGCGGCGGGCTTGCAGCCACAGCGTACTACGGTCAGGACGCCGCGCGACAACTGCGCGCGCCAGCCTGTCGCGCAGGTCCGCGTCGCGCACTGAGACGCTCCCAGCCAGGTGCCGTGTGTCATCAGACCATCACCCTGTCGTGGCGTGACAGATGCTTCGGCCGGTACAGGAACGCCACCACCACCGCCCACACCATCACGACGGTGCTGATGACCGCAGCAAGCACACCATTGCCGGCGTTCGAGGCCGAAACAAAATTGAAACACCCGTGACCGACCGCTACCACGAGCACACTGCCGCCGGTGCTATTAAATAACCAGGTAAAAACCAGCGCGCCGGCAAACAGCCCGAGCGTCCATCCCGGGGCAATAGAGGGGTCGAAGAGATAGAAGAACTGCGGCAGGTGCCAGAACGCCCAGAAGAACGTCAGGATGATCGTCGCATACAGCGCGTTGTGGGTCCTCTGGAGGCGTGGCAGCGCATACCCGCGCCAGCCTGCTTCTTCGCCGATCCCAAAGGTGACGATCCAGAGCAGCAGCGCGCCGATGCCCAGGGGGGGAAGAAAATGCACCTCGCCTAGCTGCGCGAGCGCGATGGGGTCGTCGGTCAGAAGATTGACGGCCAGGACAACCGCAAGCCCGATCACCAGCGGGGACACGGCGACAAGCCACCAGACCGGCGCCACGCGCCACCTGGTAACGCGCGCCCACAGGTCTTGCAGTCCCGCTTGTCCCTCGGTCGCCCCGGTGACGATCACGGCGGAGAGCAAGGGGCCATAGGCGATCAGATAGTGAAACCATTGGGGAAGGATTGGCGCGATCAGTCCCTGGGCGGCCAGGGCGAGGGCAATGCCGATGGACCAGGAGAAGGCGTAGGCGAGCCCGAAATAGGCGACCAGACGACCGGAGAGTTGAGGGGCCATGACCCTCGCGTTCATAACAAACTCCCTCGATGAATGGGTGCGCACCAGGGCGCAGAAACCTCCGGCGAGAAGATCCCCCTGACACTAACGTGAAAACCGTTCGCAGCGTTCTGCCCCCCTCCCAGCCTCCCCCCGCTGGGGGGAGGAGCCGGGTTCCCTCCCCCAGCGGGGGAGGGCTAGGGAGGGGGTGGGAGGGTCTGGGAGGGCAAAGCCCTCGGGCAAACTGCCCGCGCCCCCGGGCCGTTTTCATCGGGCGTTGTGCGCCCCGCGCATGGGGCCTAACGTGAAAATAGGCTGCTCACCTACGCGCATGCGGCGCTGACCCCCCCTCCTAACCTCCCCCCGCTGTGGGGAGGAGCCGGACTCCCTCCCCCCAGCGGGGGGAGGGCTGGGGAGGGGGGCAGTCACCTTGCCCGCGGAGACGCGACGAGGGCGGGCCGCCCGCGCTCCCAGGCGATGTTCATCGGGCGTTGTGCGCGAATCGCACGGACGGCTGAGGTGAACATGGTTCGTCGGTGCGTCACCAGGACTGTCCCAGCACCTCCCGCAGGGCGGCGATAAAGCCCCGATTGTGCTCTTCTGTGCCGAAGGAAACCCGGATGACGCCGGGAACCCCCCACCCCGCCAGCGGCGTCACGCTGAAGCCACGGGCGCTCAGGGCCTCGCTCACCGCCGCGTCGTCACCCACCGGCACCGCGACGAAGTTCGTCCGGCTGGGGATCGGCGCCAGCCCCATAGCCTCCAGTTCGTGCATAAAGAAGGTCCGGCAACTGTCGGCGTAGGCGCGACTGCGGGCCACGTGCTCGTCGTCCTCCAGCGCGGCCAGGCCGGCAAGCTGGGCCAGCAGGTTCACATTGAAGGTCGGTCTGGCCCGTTCGAGGTAGGCGATCACCTCGGGGTGGCCATAGGCGTAGCCCAGGCGCAGCCCGGCCAGGCCGTAGATCTTGGCGAAGGTGCGTAGCAGGATCAGGTTCGGCCGCCCGGCGCGGACCTCCGGCAGCAGGTCGGGGTAGTCGGGGCCGGCGGCGAACTCCACATAGGCTTCATCCATCACGATGAGCACATCGTCGGGCACCCGCCGCACAAAGGCGAAGACCTCGTCGGCGCCTACGGCCGTGCCGGTGGGATTGTTGGGGTTGCACACGAACACCAGCCGGGTGCGGGGCGTGATCGCCGCCGCCATCCGCGCCAGGTCGTACGTGTAGGCCCGGAGGGGCGTTCGCACCGGCGTGGCGCCCATTTCCAGCGTCCGCAGCAGGTAACTGATGAACGTGCCCTCGGCCAGCACCACCTCGTCGCCCGGCTCGAGAAATGCCAGACAGAGCAGCAGGATCAACTCGTCAGAGCCGTTGCTACAGGTTACGTGGGCCGCGTCCAGACCGGCCCTGGCGGCGAGGGCCTGCCGCAGCGCCAGACTGCCCGAGTCGGGGTAGCGGTGCGCCTGGCCGATTGCCGCCTGCAGCGCCGCTATGGCCTTCGGCGAAGGACCAAGGGGATTTTCGTTCGACGACAACTTGACCACCGCCGTCGCCGGCCCGCCGAGCAGCCTGGCCGGCTTGTATGCGGGCAGTCCACGAATGTGCTCTTTAAAACGCATACGGTTCCTTCTTCCCTGAACGAAAGCGGGGCAACCCGGTTTCCCCGCGCCCCTGCCCGCCGGGGCGGCGTCCGGCGCTCCCAGGCCCGTTGGCGAAGGGGCAGCCGGGTTTCCCCGCGCCCCTGCTCCTTCGGACCCGCGATGGGGCAACCCACGCCCCTGCCCACAGGCAACCCGATCATCACTCACTGTTCTGGCTTACGGGCGCTTCCTGGTCTGGCTTCTGCTGCAACGGCAAGGTGAACACGAAGCTGCTCCCGGCGTCTTCGACGCTTTCCACCCAGATCCGCCCGCCGTGCATCTGCACAAACTGCCTGCTGAGGTAGAGACCGAGACCCAGACCCTCGGTGCGGCTGTTGCGCCCCCGGTAGTAGCGCTGGAACAGGCGCGCTTGCTGCTCGGGGGGGATGCCGGCGCCCTGGTTTGTCACCCGCACCAGCACCCCCGGGCAGCCGAGCGCCCGCGCCTCATCGCTTTCGGCATCGAGCAGCCGCAAGCTGACGGTGATCTCGCTCTCCGGAGGACTGTACTTGATCGCATTCCCGATCAGGTTGGTCAACACCTGCCTGATCCGCAGCGAGTCGCACTCGACGAAGAGCTCCTCGGCGTCGTGCAGTAGCGCCAGGGTGCGGTTCCCGGCCGCGGGGCGCTGCTGATCGAGCACCTGCGTGGCAAGGTTCAACAGGTTCACCCGTTGGATCTGCAGATCGAGTTGTCCGGCATCAATGCGCGAGACATCGAGCAGGTTGTCCACCATACGTAGCATATGCGTCACCTGCTGCGACAGGATGGTCAGGCCGTGGAGATCGCGGGGGTCGGCCTCGCTGCGCTGCTGCTCGCGGCGCAGCAGCAGGTCGGCATAGGAGCGCACGGCGGCGAGGGGGCTGCGCAGTTCGTGAGCGGCCACGGCGAGGAACTCGTCCTTGGCCCGTTCGAGCTTCTGGCTGGTTGTCACATCACGGAAGACGACCACGGCGCCCTCGATCGTGCCATCGTCGGCGCGGGTGGGCGCCCCGGAGAAGCTCATAACGGTCTCATCGCCGCTGGCGCCGCGGAGGATCAGGCGATAGTCCTGGAACACCTCGCCGGCAAGCGCCCGCGCGAAGGGCAATTGTTCGAGGCCGAGGGGCCGGCCTTCCATATCGCGCATGCGGTAAAAATCGGGCATCTCGGCGAGGGGTTGCTCGAAGGGCGGCGAGTCGAGACCGAGCAGTGTGAGCGCGGCATCGTTGGCCATTGCCAGGCGACCGTGCGCGTCGCAGAGCAACACCCCTTCGGCGATTGAAGCGATCACCGTGTTGAGTTTGCGCCGCTCGCTCTGACTATCGGCGTAGAGGCGCACGTTGGCGATGGCAAAGCCGACCTGGTTGCAGATCGGCATCAGCATCTCTTTATCCGCGTGCCGGCTCAGGTCACAGTCGCTGTACAGGGCCAGCACCCCCGCCACGGTGCCGCCGGCCAGTAAGGGGAAGTAGGCGCAGGAGTTCAGGCCGTGGCTGAGAAAGACCCCTTCGCCGCGCTCTTCGAGCAACGGACGTTGCATCGGCTGGCCGTAGTGTACCACCTCGGCGAACGGCGCCTCGGCCACGGGGAGGCGCCGGAGCGCCTCGACGCAGTCCTGCGGCAGGCCGTGCTGCGCGGCGAGATCGAGCCGCTCAAGGGCCGGTTCGCGGAGCAGCAGCGCGCCGCGCGTGCCGGGCAGCAGATTCACCACGACATCGAGCACGCTGCGCACCAGATCATCGAGGTCGGCGGCCGTAGAAATGGCGGTGACCACTGCGTCGAAGGCCTTCAGGCGCCGCTCGTTCCGCTGGGCCTCGGCGTACAGTTGCGCGTTCTTGAGCGCCGACGCGACGAGGTTCGCGAAGGTTTGCAGGATCGGCAGATCGGCGCGTTCCAGGGGCCGCCAGGTTGCTTCGGTAGAGGCGCCAAGATTGAGCAGTTCGAGCACGCCAAGCGTCTCGGCGCCCACGCGAAGGGGAACCGCGACGACGGTCAGGTTGCGCGGCAACTGTTCGCCCAATTGCTGGAAGAGGGCCGTATTGGTTGACGTGGAAGCGACCTGCTCCGCCGCGGCGCGGTAGCCCAGGGGTGTTTCGACGAACTGCGGCTCCAGGCGTTGGAAAGCCAGCCCGGCGATGCCCTCGCCCGAGCGCAACGAAGACGCGGCCAGCAATTGCGCCGTCTGCGGCTCCAGCGGCAGCCCGGCCACGGAACTGGGGCGCAGGCGGCCATTCTGGTTGATCCACAGAATGCCCGCCTGCACCGAGGGCAGCGCCTCGATCAGGTGCGCCACCAGACCGGCCTGGATCTCCTGCGGGTCCAGAACGGCGACCAGATAGGAGGAGAGTTGCAGCAAGCTGCTGACCTGGTCGGTCGTCGTCGCCGGAGAAGGGGCGGGACGCTGAGGCGTGGATGGCGTCTGCGCCGCGCGCGCCCGCCGCTCGCGCCGCCGGGTCGGCTGCCGTTCGGTCATCGGTTAGCCCTCCCCTCGCAGCGACCAGGCCACCGCGCGGCGCACCCCCTCCTCAAGCGGCACGCGCGGGGTGAACCCCAGCAGTTCCCGTGCCAGGGTGATGTCGGCAACGTAGTAGGTGACTTCCCCGGGTCGCTTGACCGGTTCGACAATAATCTGCGGCTGCACCCCCAGCGTCCCGGCGATCAGTTCCGCCAGGCGCACAAGCGTGTTGCCCTGCCCATAGGCCAGATTGATCGTCCGGTTAACGACCTCGCCCCCCAGCAGCCGCTGCATACCGCGCACGATGCCGTCCACACAATCGTCCACATACGTGAAATCCAGCACCTTTTCACGGCCATAGACCGTTACCGGTTCGCCCCGGCTCAGGCGCCGAATGAAGAGCGGGATCACCCGCTCCATCCGCTCAATGTCGGTATCGTAGCGCCCGTACACGTTGGAAAAGCGAAAGACCAGGTAGCGCACGCCGTAGCAGCGGGCGTAGGAGTAGATCAGCGCCTCGCCAGCGATCTTGGAGGCCGAGTAGGGGCTCTCGGTAAAGCTAAAATCGGCGCTGCGCTCCTCGGTGAGGTAGCGCCGGATGTCGCCGTACACCTCGCGCGAAGACGAGAAGATCACCGGCAGGCCGTTGGCCCGGCAGTATTCCAGCACGTTGAAGGTCAGATTGATGTTCTCGAGCGCCCGGTGGGGTTGTTCGACCAGGTCGTACACCTTGGCGTTGGCCGCCAGATGCACCACGATATCGCAGGGAGGGTAGGGCGCCCCTCCGATACCGCCGCGAAACTCGCGCTGAGGGGTGGCTAAATCCTGGAGCAGGGTAGGGAAGGCGCCGGTCCAGGGATTGGGGCGGCGGTCGACGCCAAACACGCTGTGCCCATCGGCCAGCAGGCGCAGCGCCAGATTCGTGCCAATCTGCCCGCTGGATCCGGTAATAAGGACGCGCATAGGCAATGACAACGCTGGGTGTGGGTCGCGCCGGATTCGGCGGAGCGCCCTGCGACTGCCGGGGCAGGGCACGCGCTATAGTATACCATTTATGGCAGGAGGGCGACGCGAGGCGCGTAACCCTCGTGGGAACCGGGCGTCACGCGCCGGTTCATACCCGCCGCAGGGAAGGGTATGCGTCGGCTGGTTGCTGATGGTGCACCGCGCGATCAGGGCCGCGCTTGCCGTTGGTGGTGACCATCTCATGGGGGATGGCCGCGCCATTGCCGTTGAGCAGTTCGTTGATACCGCCGAGCAACTGGCACAACAGTTGCTCCAGCGCAATCACCTGCTCGTCGGAGAAGCCGCGCAGCATGCGTTCCATATCCTCGCGACGGGCCTGCTCCACCCGGGCCAGTTGCGCCTCTCCCTGCGGGGTGAGCGTCACCTGCACCACCCGGCGGTCGTCCAGGTCGCGTACCCGCCCCACCAGGTGCTCGGCGATCAGGCGATCCACGATTCCCGTCAGCGTGCCTGCTGATTGCTGGGTAATCTCGGCCAGTTCGCTCATCCGGCAGGTCCCCGCCCTACGAATGGCAAAGAGCGTGACCATTTGCGGCAGGGTGAGCCCGATGTCAGGGCGGCTCAGGGTTTGGAGCAACTGCTTGTGGCTCTGCCAGATGAGCTGGCGGATGAGCTCATCGATGGCGGCGAGGTGTTGGGAACGGTCGTCGTTGGTGTGCATAGGACCCTCTGCACCCAGGTGGCCGGTGCGGGGCGCAGACGGCGCGCCGTCGGTCCCTGAATTATTCTTGCAACAAATATTTAAATCCTCCTGTATTTTATCCTAATAGCAACGCCATGTCAATATCTTGCACAGAATGCAACATTATTTTGCAAAGTGCCCATCGCGCGGGCTGCGCCCTCCCAGGAGGAACTTCATCTTCATCCCGTCGGGGTGCGGCGCAGCCACAGAGACGGCGCTCGCCTGCGCAGGTGAGCTTCGCATCGGGTAGCCTGCGGCGCGAGCCGCGGGGCGTGGGGCGGATAGCGGAATATTTCTTCAGCCCTCCATGCGGCTCGCGCCGCACACCGACGGGATGGAACATACTTCCTGGGAGGGCGTAGCCCTCCCAGACCCTCCCACCGGGTGGGGGCATGGGGCAACCCGGTTTCCCCATTCCCCTCGCCGAGGGCGTATGTTCACGTTAGCGGATGAATTTCTCAAAGACCATAACGCGGCTCCATGCCCGCCTTGCGATCCTTCCCCCAGCGCGGCGCATCTTGTGGTACAATACAGAGGCGTGCGCGAAATTGTGCCTTGTCGGTATTGACAAAACTCCCTGCGAATGGTATCATTTCCTGTCACGATTGGGTGTGGCTCTCCAGGGTGGCGGATGAGCCCTTCCCGCAGGACGCAATTATTGACCACTTTTGTCTACTCACCATGCGCTGCGCCGCACGGCGCGCGCCGCTAATTTACCTGCTCCTGTCGCGCCAGTTCTGAGACTGTCCCCTGGTTGGGGCGTCTTCGGGACCGGCTATTCTGCTTTTTACCCGCGCCCGCTCACAGCGTCCCCAGGTGTACGCTGTCGCCCAATGATCGCCCGCCAACGATTGATGAAGAGGTGAGTATGCCCCCGTTGATTGAGTCTGTGGTGCTTCAGCCGTTGATCGCGCCGATTGATCAGGGTGTGAACGGGCGACGCCTCCGCCGCATCGAACGGCGTTCCTTCGCCCGCATCCACGACGCGATCGAGTTGCCGCGCCTCATTGAGACCCAGGTCAACAGCTTTGAGTGGTTCCGCCGCGAAGGGCTGCGCGAACTCTTCGAGGAGATCTCGCCGATTACGGATTTTACCGGCAAGAACCTTGAATTGCACTTCCGCGACTACCAGTTCGGTGAACCACGCCACGATGAGTTCCAGTGCCGTGAGCGCGATCTGACCTATGCCGCCCCGCTGCGCGTCAATGTCGAGTTGCGCATTCTCAGCACTGGCGAGATCAAGGAGTCGGAGATCTTTCTCGGCGATTTTCCGGTGATGACGGACAATGGCACGTTTATTTATAACGGCGCCGAGCGCGTGGTGGTCTCCCAGTTGATCCGCTCCCCGGGCGTCTATTTTAAGGACGAGAAGGAGCCGACCAGTGGCCGCTCGCTGCACTCCGCCAAGTTGATCCCGAACCGGGGCGCCTGGCTGGAGTTCGAGACCAATAAGCGCGATGTGATCAGTGTAAAGGTGGATCGCAAGCGCAAGATCCCCGTGACCATCCTGCTGCGGGCCATTATGGCCTGGCAGGCCGATGAGCACGGCAATGGCCGCTGGGTGCCCGATAATGAGCTTGACCAGCACGGCCATAATGAGCAGATCCTGGAACTGCTGCGCCACGTTGATACCGTTCCCGAGCATCCCTACGTCCAGGCAACCCTGGATAAGGACCCGGTGCATAATAGCAAAGAGGCGTTGCTGGAATTGTACAAGCGCCTCCGCCCCGGTGACCCGCCGACGCTCGAGAATGCGCGCTCCTTGCTCGAGTCGCTGCTGTTCAATCCGCGGCGCTACGACCTGGCCAGGGTCGGGCGCTATAAACTCAATAAGAACCTCTGGGAGCGCGACGGGCGCCGTGATGGCGCCTCCAACGCCCCCGGCCTCCATGTGCGCGTCTTGCTGCCTCGCGATATCTTTAAGATCGTGGAGCAGATGATCCTGTTGAACAATGGCCACGGTCGCGCCGATGATATTGACCACCTCGGCAATCGCCGCGTCCGCACCGTGGGCGAACTGATCCAGCAGCAGTTCCGCGTGGGTCTGCTGCGCCTCGAGCGCGTGGTCAAGGAGCGTATGTCGCTCCAGGATCCTGAGAGCGCCACGCCCAACGGCCTGATCAATATCCGCCCCGTGGTCGCCGCGATGCGCGAGTTCTTCGGCGGTTCGCAGTTGAGCCAGTTTATGGACCAGACCAATCCCCTGGCCGAACTGACCAATAAGCGCCGCCTGTCGGCCCTCGGTCCCGGCGGGCTTTCTCGCGACCGCGCCGGCTTCGAGGTGCGCGATGTGCACCATAGCCACTATGGGCGCATCTGCCCGGTGGAGACTCCCGAAGGCCCCAACATCGGTCTCATCGGCACCATGTCCACCTTCGCGCGGGTCAATGAGATGGGCTTCCTGGAGACGCCCTATCGCAAGGTGTACAACAGCATCGAGAATGCGCCGGTCTGGAAGGAGCGCGGCCTGTTGCTGCGCGACGTGCGCGATCTGCGCACCGGTGAGTTGATCGCCGCTAAAGGCGCCCGCGTGGACGAGGCGACCGCCAGACGCATCGCCGTGGGCCTGTTGCGCGGCCAGATCCTGCGCGAAGATGTGGTTGATCCGGATACCGGCGCGGTCGTCGCCGAAGCCGGCACGGAGGTCAATCGCGCCCTCGCCGAGCAGATCGCCGCCTTGCCGCTCAAAACCGTCCGCATCCAGCCGGTTGTGTCTCAGGAGACGGAGTACCTCTCCGCTGATGAGGAGGACCGCTTCGTTGTCGCGCAGGCCAATGCGCCGCTCGATGAGTATAACCGCTTCGTCCAGCCCACGGCTTCCTGCCGCTTCGCCGAGAAGTTCGTACAGGAACGGGTCGAACGCATTGATTATATGGATGTCTCGCCCAAGCAGGTGGTCAGCGTCTCGACAGCGTTGATCCCCTTCCTGGAGCACGATGACGCCAACCGCGCCCTGATGGGCTCGAACATGCAACGGCAGGCCGTGCCCCTGCTGCGCCCCGATGCGCCTATCGTCGGCACCGGCATGGAGTATCGCGCCGCCCGCGATTCGGGGCAGGTGGTGGTGGCGCGCAAGTCCGGCGTGGTTGTCGCGGCTACCGGCGATCGTATTGTCGTCCAGGAGGACGATGGCCACGAACGCGAGTATCGCCTGCGCAAGTTCATGCGCTCCAACCAGGATACCTGCATCAACCAGCGGCCCGCCGTGGTGCGCGGCCAGAAGGTGCAGGCCGGCGAGGTGATCGCCGATAGCTCCTCCACCGATAATGGCGAACTGGCCCTCGGCCAGAATGTGCTGGTGGCGTATATGCCCTGGGAGGGCGGGAACTTTGAGGACGCTATCCTGGTCTCCGAGCGCCTGGTGCGCGAAGATATCTTTACCTCGATCCATATCGAGAAGTATGAGGTGGAGGCCCGCGATACCAAGCTCGGCCCTGAGGAGATTACCCGCGATATTCCGAACGTCGGACAGGATAGCCTGCGCAACCTCGACGAACGCGGGATCATCTATATCGGCGCCGAGGTGCAGCCCAATGATATTCTCGTGGGCAAGATTACGCCCAAGGGCGAGACGGATCTGACCGCCGAGGAGCGCCTCCTCCGCGCCATCTTCGGCGAGAAGGCCCGCGAGGTGAAGGATAGTTCGCTCCGCGTGCCCAATGGCGTGCGTGGCAAGGTCATCGATGTCAAGGTCTTCTCGCGGAACGATGGCGCCGAGTTGCCCGTCGGCGTGAACCAGACCGTGCGCGTGCTGCTCTGCCAGAAGCGCAAGATCAGCGCCGGCGATAAGATGGCCGGTCGTCACGGCAACAAGGGCGTGGTCAGTCGCGTGCTGCCGGTGGAGGATATGCCCTTCCTGCCCGATGGCCGCCCGGTGGATATTATCCTCAACCCCATCGGCGTGCCGTCGCGCATGAATATCGGGCAGATCCTCGAGACCCACCTGGGCTGGGCCGCCGCGCGCCTGGGGTACCGCGTGGCCACCCCCGTCTTCGATGGCGCCCACGAGGACCAGATCAAGGCCATGCTCCGCGAGGCCGGCCTGCCCGAGGATGGCAAGGTGACCCTCTACGATGGGCGCACCGGCGAGAAGTTCGACCATCCGGTGACCGTGGGCTATGCCTATATGCTCAAACTGGCCCACCTGGTCGAGGATAAGATCCACGCCCGCTCGACCGGCCCCTACAGCCTGGTTACCCAGCAACCGCTCGGCGGCAAGGCCCAGTTCGGTGGCCAGCGCTTCGGCGAAATGGAGGTCTGGGCCCTGGAGGCCTACGGCGCCGCCTATACCCTCCAGGAGATGCTCACCGTTAAGTCCGACGATGTCGTTGGCCGGGTGAAGACCTATGAGGCGATCGTCAAGGGTGAGCCGATCCAGGAGGCCGGCGTGCCCGAGAGCTTCAAGGTGCTGATCAAGGAACTGCAGTCCCTCGGCTTGAGCGTCGAGGTGTTGAGCGAAGACGAGAAGCCGGTGGAACTCACCGACGATATCGACGGCGATATGGCCGCCCTCGATGGCATTAACCTGTCGGGGATGGAGCGCGG
>DAOTYR010000530.1:0-3871 GCA_034434655.1 Chloroflexaceae bacterium | reverse complement strand
CGTCCTTCGGGGTGTTGGGGGCCGCGATGACCCTGCTGCTGTGGATCTTCATCTCGTCGCAGATCCTGCTCTTCGGCGGCGAACTGTCATACGCCTGGAGCCGGGTGTTCGGCAGCCAGCGCGAGGACAGGCCGCTCCCGGCAGAAGCGCGGGCGTGAACGCGCGGGTGATACCGCCGAAGCGCGCATCGTCTGTTGGAGCAGGGGATGGGGAAACCGGGTTTCCCCTCTCCCCCTCGCCGTATGTGTGCACATGTCTCCTGGGAGCGCGGGCAGCTTGCCCGCGGAGACGCGACGAGGGCGGGACGCCCGCGTTCCCGGGCGCGTGGATTACCCCAGGTGTGAACGGTTACCATCCCCTGCGCCTTTGACGCTCCCGCACCCTGATGCTACAATGCCGCAACGGGTCTGGGCGATGTTCGCCTGGAAATGTTGGATTGGCGGGCGGGGCGCGGCCTGGTCACCCGGGCATCGTTCAATCTGCGCTGGTTCCTCAGCCCCCAGCCCGCTGGAGGGTTCGGGAGAGCCTGGCCCTCCCAAACCCTCCCAGGGGCGGGTAGGGGGGAACCAGGTTGCCCCATGGTCACGTGAGACGGTCATGCGCATGGCACACCACGCCGCGATGCACATGGCCTGGGAGCGCGGGTGTCCCGCCGGCATCGCGGCGCCGCGGGCACGGTGACCGCCCCTGCCCTGACCCTCCGCCGCTGGGGGCGGGCACCCGGCGCCTCCCCCCAGCGGGGGGATGCTGGGAGGGGGGCTGAACCCTGCGCGCGATGGTCACCGCAGCCGTCCATGCGGCTCGCGCCGCACACCGACGGGATGAACATACGACTGTTCCTGGGAGGGCTACGCCCTCCCAGACCCTCCCACCGGGTGGGGGCATGGGGAAACCCGGTTTCCCCACCCCCTCTTCGAGAGCCTATGTTCACGTTAGATGGATATCCTCAGCGGAAAGAAGTTGCTCCTGGGGGTCTGCGGCAGCATTGCCGCCTACAAGGCGGCCCAACTGGCGCGTGACCTGACCCTGGCCGGGGCGCAGGTCGATGTGGTGCTGACCGCGGCGGCGGAGCGTTTTGTCGGCGCGGCAACCTTCCAGGCCCTCACCGGGCGAGCGGTGCTCAGCGATATGTGGGCACTGCCCGAAGACGGGGTGATCGGCCACGTGAGCCTCGGCGCGCAGGCCGACGCGGTCATTGTGGCGCCGGCGACCGCCAATACCATTGCGCGGATCGCCGCGGGTATGGCCGATGATCTCCTGACCACGACGATCCTTGCCGCCACCGGGCCGGTGCTCATCGCCCCGGCCATGAATCCGCTCATGTACGCCAATCCCGCGACCCAGGCCAACGTCGCCGCCCTTCGCGCCAGGGGCTACACCGTGCTAGAGCCGGAAGAGGGCCGCATGGCCGAGCACGTCTCGGGCAAAGGGCGCCTGCCCGAACCGGCCACGCTCGAAGGGGAGATCCGGGCGCTACTAGGGCGCCACGGCGGGCCGCTGCGCGGGCAGCGTGTGGTGGTGACCGCCGGCGGCACCCGCGAGCCGATCGATCCGGTGCGCTTCGTCGGGAACCGCTCCTCCGGGCAGATGGGCTATGCCCTGGCCGCTCGCGCCCGCGACCTGGGAGCCAGCGTGACCCTGGTCAGCGGCCCCACGGCCCTGCCGGCGCCGGCAGCGGTCAGCGTCATCCAGGTGGAAACGGCCCTGCAGATGCGCGACGCGGTGCAGGCCGCCTGCGAGCACGCGGATATGCTGATCATGAACGCCGCCGTGGCCGACTTCCGCCCCGTGGCGGCAGCCGAGAGCAAGATCAAGAAGCGCGACGATGGGGGGCTGATCCTCGAACTGGTCCCCAATCCCGATATCGTCGCCGGGTTCGCCCAGCGGCGCGATCTGTTCAAGGTGGGCTTCGCCGCCGAGACCGATGAGTTGCTGGTGCATGCGCGGGGCAAGCTGGAACGCAAGGGCCTCGATCTGATCGTGGCCAACGACGCGGTCGCCAGTATCGGGCGCCCCGACATCGCCCTGTACCTGGTTGACCACGACGGCGTCACTCCGCTGCCGCGCCAACCGAAGACCGAGGCCGCGGCGGCCCTGCTCGACGCGATCGTGGCGCGCTTCGCGCGCTGGCGGGACGGCCAGGAACCTGTCTGAGGCAACAGCGCGGTGGAGGGGCGCGGGAAGGCATAGTCTCCCCGCATACCCCACCATCCCCCTGCGGGCGGGCTGCCTTCTCCGACCGGGTGGGGGCATGGAGAAAGCCGGTTTCCCCACAGCCCTCGCCAAAGGCGTATGTTCACGTTAGGAGGGGTGCGCCCCGGGAACCTCCGGGCGGCAGACGCCGGGGCCGGCGGCGTAGGGGCGGGGAAACCCCGCCCCTACGCCGGCCCGCCTCCAGGCAGGGGGTGCGCCCCCCCAGACCCTCCCACCGGGTGGGGGCACGGGGAAACCGGGTTTCCCCATGCCCCTGTGGGGTGGGGGCGTGGGGAAACCCGGTTTCCCCATCCCCCTCGCCAAGGGCGTAAGTTCACGTTAGGTGTCCGGAACGGCACGGACAACCGCGACGACGGGTCACACGATGACAACCGAGCGACAGGAACCGCTTGAGACGAACAGCGCCCCGGGCACTCCGCCCTCCGGCAAGGTGTACGGCGCGCCCCCACAGACCACCCGGCGCCTGACCGGTGGGGCGAGCCGCCAGCGCGCGCCGCGCGCCGGTCGCGGCGGTCCGTCACACGAGCACATCGATGCACTCATTCACGCGCTCGGCGATACTGGCCACCCGCTCCACACCGTCGCAGTTGACGAACTGGTTGCCATCGGAGCGCCGGCGGCGCCGGCGCTCAGCGCGGCAATGGCCCCCAATCAGCCCTGGCTGACGATCTATCGCGCTGCCGAGGCCGCCGGCCGGATCGGGGATGCTCGCAGCGTCGGCCCGCTTATCCAGGCCCTGAACCATCCCAACAGCAATGTGCGCTGGAGCGCCGTCCGTGCCCTGAGCCAGATCGGTGACGTGCGCGCGCTGCTGAAGTTGCGACGGATCGCCCAGACCGACCAGGGGCGAACGAGTTGGGGCGAGCCGGTGGCCGACACGGCCCGCAGCGCGCTGGACGAGATTCGCCGCCGCAGCGTGTGGGGGCAGGGGCTTGAATTGATCAAGACCGCGGTCGTCGCGGTGCTGATGATCTTCTCGCTGGCGCTGGCCTTCAGCGTGGTCAGCGCCCTGCGCGAAGAACTGGCCGGCTTTGGCCGCGTCATCCCCGGCCAGACCCAGATCCCGCAGTTCACCCTGCCCACGGTGGCGCCAACGCCCGCCCTTGCCGCGCCCACGGCGGCGCCAGCGCAGGCTCTGGTCACCGCCGTGCCGACAAGGGAACCGATCCTCGCGCCGACGACGGCCGCTGGCGTCGCCACGGACGTGTTGACCGGCACGGTGCGCCAGGATGCCAATGTGCGCCCCTTCCCCAGCACCGATAACCAGCCGATCGGGCGGGTCAGCCTGGGTGACGAGATCATTTTCATCGGGCGCAGCCAGAACAGCCAGTGGTACCTGATCCGCCTGGGGAGCCGGCGTAGCCCGGCCTCGGCGATCAACAGCCCCGACGGGGCCGGCTGGGTCAACCAGGCCCTGCTCAGCCCGCCAATCGGCGAGGTGCCCGTGCGACAGCCGGAGGCAACGCCCGTGCCTACCGCCGGTCCATGATGCGCTGAAGATTATTTCAGCCATCTATGCGGCTCCGCCGCACAACGCCCGATGAACATCGCCTGGGAGCGCGGGCGGCCCGCCCGCGTCGCGTCTCCGCGGGCAAGGTGACGGCCCCCCTCCCCAGCCCTCCCCCCGCTGGGGGGAGGGAGTCCGGCTCCTCCCCCC
>DAOTYR010000529.1:0-8436 GCA_034434655.1 Chloroflexaceae bacterium | reverse complement strand
CGCGGGGCGGGCCATTGCCCACGCGGATACGCTGGCGCGCATCGAAGAGTACCTCCGCCCCGATGAACTGGCGGCGCTCTTTCCCGAGTGGTTGGGCGGGACCCTGAGGTGACCATCGTTCGCAGGGTTCACCCCCCCTCCCAGCCTCCCCCCCCGGGGGGGAGGCGCCGGGGTCCCGCCCCCGGGGGGGGCGGGTCAGGGCGGGGGCCGGCGCCGTGCCCGCGGCGCCCTGGCGCGGGCGGGACGCCCGCGCTCCCAGGTCATGGTCATCGCGGCGTGGTGCGCCATGCGCATGACCGTCTCGCGTGACCATGGGGGAACCTGGTTCCCCCATCCCCCCGCCCGCAGGAGGGCCTGACCCTCATGCAGGGGGATGGGGAAACCTGGTTTCCCCATCTCGCTCCCGGTGGGAGGGTCTGGGCGGGCGGCGTCCGCGCGCCGGGGGAGGGGCAACCGGGTTGCCCCCTCTCCCCTTCCGGCGGGAGGGTCTGGGCGGGCGGCGCCCGCCCAGGAACTACTCATTGCGCAGCGCGGCGATCGGGTCGAGGCGCGCCGCGCGCACCGCGGGGAACAGGCCGAAGAACAGCCCGACAGCCGCCGAAATGGACGTGGCCAGGGCTACGGCGAAGAGAGAGACGTTCGTCCGCAGCCCGCCGTTGGGTGACAGGCTAGTCAGGAAGACATTGCCCAGCAGCGAGAGCAGATAGCCTAGCCCGACGCCAAGCAACCCGCCGAAGAGGCAGAGCACGATGGCCTCGATCAAAAATTGGAGGAGAATGTCGCGGCGTTTCGCCCCCACGGCCTTGCGTAGCCCGATTTCGCGCGTGCGCTGCGCTACACTTACTAGCATAATGTTCATGATCCCGATCCCTCCCACCAGCAGCGAGATCCCGCCGATAGTGCCGAGGAAGGCGCTGAAGCCCACCTGCACCGCGCGGAACTGGCTGGCAAGCTGGGTCGGATTGGTGATCGAGAAATCGTTGGGCTGGTAGGTGAGGCGGTGCTCTTCGCGCAGCACCATCGTCACCTGGCGGATGGCCTCGTCCACATTGAGCGGGTCGCGGGCCTTGACGGTCATCGTCGAGACATCCACCCGCGGAGTGACGGCGTTGCGGAAGAGACGGTTGCGGGCGGTGCTGTAGGGCAGATAGACCTGCTCGCCCGGGTCGCCGAAGCGGCCCACCGCCCCCGCCGCCTGGCTCTGCCTGGTGGTGGAGACGCCGACCACCTCGAACTGCACGCCGTTCACGGTGATGCGCCGGCCCACGGCCCCCTCGATGCCCCCGAAGAGCGTCTCGGCCACGGTCCTGCCGATCACCGCCACGCGGGCAGCGCTATACTCCTCCTGGGCGTCGAACCAGCGCCCATCGCCCAGTTCCTGCGCGCCTACGGCAAAATAGGTCGGCGTCACGCCCTTGACGCCGAAGAGGTAGCGTTCGCCCCCGGCGCTGACCACGCCGCTGCGGCTCAGTTCCACCACCACGAACTCCACCGCCGGCGCGCGCCCCGGGGCCATGATCGCCTCGGCGTCGGCGGCGGTCAGCCGGGGTTCCAGCGGCTCATCGGGGTTGGGGCTGTCCACCCTTGGGTTGACATAAAACGTGCCCAGACCCAGGCGCTCGAACTCGGCGTCCACCCAGCGCGAGTAGCCATCGCCGATGGCCAGCATGCCCACGACCGCGCCTACGCCGATGATGATGCCGAGCATCGTCAGCAGGGAACGTAACTTGTTGCTGGACATGGCCTCCCAGGCCACGCGAAAGGCTTCCGAGAGAGACATAGGTCATCCTAACGTGAACATAGGCTCTCGAAGAGGGGTGTGGGGAAACCGGGTTTCCCCATTCCCCCGCCCGCGGGAGGGTCTGGGAGGGCGAAGCCCTCCCAGGAGAACCCTGTTATCCCCTTGCAGATGCGGGCCGGAGGCCCGCGCACCCGGGCCCCGACCTACGGGAGGGTCTGGGAGGGCGCAGCCCGCGCGCAGGGGGCTGGGGAAACCGGGTTTCCCCCCGCCCCCACCCGGTGGGAGGGTGTGGGCGGGCAAAGCCCTCCCAGGAGAACCCTGTTATTCCCTTGCGGATGCGGGCCGGAGGCCCGCGCACCCGGGCCCCGACCTACGGGAGGGTCTGGGAAGGCATCCACACGCCCGCGGCGTGAGCCGCCGGGGGCACGCGGCGGATATGCGCAGCCCCCCTGCGCATCCCTGGCCGGGGCCTGGGGAACCCCGGGTTTCCCACCTTGCGCCCCATCCGCCCTGTGGGGGCATAGGCCCGGTTTCGGGCCACTGCGCCCCACGGCGCAATCACGCCATATAATTCCAGCATACTGCAAAGTATTTGCACAGGGCGCGCACCGGTATGTTGAGCCATAGACAGGAAGGAAGGAAAGCGAATTGCCCATCGAACGCTTGATCCTCGTGTCACGATGATCGCACAGCAAAAGTAAACCTATTGCAATATGATTGCCCATCCATCGTGCACATTGACACAAGTTTAAAGATGCGTATAATTCCTTATAGCGCCTGATCTGATCGCCCGCCTTGCCCGCCACGACCATCAGGTCATCGCTTCCACCCGGGATACGAGCACTCGCGCACCGACGCGCCGTGTCACCGTCACAGCGTCACGGCGTCCGCCTGATGGAGGGAGCCATGCTCGGTTCGTTCCTTCCCATTCTCATCCTCTTCCTGATCGCCGTCTTTATCGCCGTGTTCGTCATCACCCTCTCGTCGCTCCTGGGGCCCAGGCGCGGCAGCCCGCGCAAGCTGGCCCCCTACGAGTCGGGCATGGAGCCGATCGGCCCCGCCATCCGGCGCATCCCGGTGAAGTTCTACATCGTGGCGATGCTGTTCATCGTCTTCGATATTGAAGTGGTCTTCTTCTACCCCTACGCCCTGGTCTTCCGGCAACTCGGCGTGCCGGGCCTGATCGCCATCGGCGTCTTCTTCCTGGCGCTGGTGGTTGGCTTCGCATATGAATGGAAGAAAGGGGCCCTGACATGGGAATAGAAGAAAAAGCTGGCGATCTGGGGGTCATCACCACCTCCCTGGAATATGTCGTCAACTGGGGCCGCACCAACGCGATGTGGCCGCTGCTCTTCGGCCTGGCCTGCTGCGCCATCGAGATGATGGGCGCGCAGAGCGCCAACTACGACCTGTCACGCTTCGGTATGGAGATCAACCGCGCCTCGCCCCGCCAGGCCGACCTGATGATCGTCGCCGGGCGCGTCAGCCGGAAGATGGCCCCGGTGGTGCGCCGGCTCTACGACCAGATGAGCGACCCCAAGTGGGTGATCGCCATGGGCGATTGCGCCGCCTGCGGGGGTATTTTCAATAATTATGCCATTGTGCAGGGAGTAGATGAGGTTGTGCCGGTGGACGTCTATGTCGCCGGGTGCCCGCCCCGCCCCGAGGCGCTGATCCACGGCATCATGCTCCTGCACGAGAAGGTCAAGCGCGAGAAGATCAGCGGCAAAAAGGAGGACCCCATCCGCCTCTCCCAGCCGCTGCTCCAGGTGGATGTGGCGAAGAAGTAGCCGCCGACCCGTCAATGCCCTGACGTGAACATACGCCCTCGGCGACGGGGGTGGGGAAACCCGGTTTCCCCCCCCCCCGCCCGCGGGAAGGTGAGGGCGCAGCCCGCACGCAGGGGGCTAGGGAAACCGGGTTTCCCCACGCCCCTGCCCCCGGGAAAGTGAGGGCGCAGCCCGTGCGCAGGGGGCTGGGGAAACCTTTCCCCATACCCCCTGGAGGGTTTGGGAGCGCGCAGCCCGTGCGCAGGAGGTGGGGAAACCGGGTTTCCCCATCCCCCCACCCGGTGGGAGGGTTTGGGAGGGCTGCGCCCTCCTATGAAATAATCTCTTGTTCTTCCCGTTGATGTGCGGCGGAGCCGCATGGACGGCTGAAGGGACAGGCCCCGCCTATGGATAACCGGACCTTGCTCGATCGCATTACCGCCCAGTTCCCCGATGCGGTGCTTGAGCCGGTGGAGTTCCGCGGCGATCTGAGCCTCGCCGTGCGCCCTGAACGCTACTTCGAGGTGGCCCGCTTTCTGCGTGATGATCCCACCCTGCGCTACACGTTCCTCGAGAACCTCTGCGGCGTGGATTACCTGGGACGCGAACCGCGCTTCGAGGTGGTGGCCCACCTGGTGAGCATGCTGCACCTGCACCGCGTCTGCCTGAAGGTTGGCGCGCCGGAGGAGCATCCCCACGTGCCCTCCCTTACCCCGCTCTTCCCCACCGCCAACTATCAGGAGCGTGAGACCTACGACCTCCTCGGTATCGTGTTTGACGGGCATCCCGCCCTTGCCCGCATCCTGATGCCCGATGACTGGCTCGGCCATCCGCAACGCAAGGATCATCCCCTGGTGGAAGAGGAAATCGCCTTTACCTTCAACCAGGAGCGGATCTACGCCCATAAGCCCTTCGCCAAGGAATAGCGCCTGACGCCCCCGCCCGGGGGCGCACGCCGAGAGACGCCCATGACCAGCACCCTCCACGTGCCGACGCCCCAGGAGATTACCGAACCGGCCATCGCCGGCAAGACCGAGACAATGGTGCTCAATATGGGGCCGCACCACCCCAGCACCCACGGTGTGCTCCGCCTGGTGCTGGAACTCGATGGCGAGGTGGTGGTGAACGTCGCTCCCGATGTCGGCTACCTCCATACCGGCATCGAGAAGACCATGGAGAGTAAGACCTACCAGAAGGCGGTGGTGCTCACCGACCGCATGGATTACCTGGCGCCGCTCTCCAATAATCTCTGCTACGCCCTTGCCGTCGAGAAGTTGCTGGGGGTCGAGATCCCCGAGCGCGTCCAGGTCATCCGGGTGCTGCTGGTCGAACTGCAACGCATCGCTTCGCACCTGGTCTGGCTCGGCACCCACGCCCTCGACCTGGCGGCGATGAGCGTGTTTCTCTATGCCTTCCGTGAGCGCGAGCAGATCCTCGATATCTTCGAACTGGTCTCCGGCGCGCGCATGATGACCAGTTACATCCGCGTCGGCGGCCTGGCCTACGATGTGCCGGCGGATTTCTTGCCCACGGTTGACGCCTTGCTGCGCATCATGCCCGAGCGCATTGACGAGTACGAAGCCTTGCTCACCGGCAATCCCCTCTGGCTTGAGCGCACCGTCGGCGTCGGTGTGATTGACGCCGAGGCGGCGATCGCCTTTGGCCTCACCGGGGCCAATCTGCGCGCTTCCGGCGTGCCCTACGATGTGCGCAAGGCGATGCCCTACAGTGGCTACGAGACCTACGATTTCGAGATCCCCGTGGGCAAGAACGGCGACATCTATGATCGCTACCGGGTGCGCATGGCCGAGTTGCGCCAGAGCGTCAAGATCGCCCGGCAGGCCTGGGAACGCCTCCGCGCCCTCGGCCCCGGCCCGCATATGACCCTCGACCGCAAGGTGGCCCCGCCTCCCAAGAGCGAGATTACCCACAGTATGGAGTCGCTCATCCACCACTTCAAGCTGTGGACCGAGGGCTTCAAGCCGCCGCGCGGCGATGCCTATGTCAGTATCGAGAGCCCCCGCGGCATCCTGGGTTGCTACGTGGTCAGCGACGGAAGCCCCAAACCCTGGCGCGTCCACTTCCGCGCCCCTTCGTTCATCAACCTCCAGGCGCTCCCCCATATGGCGAAGGGACGCCTCGTCGCCGATCTCGTCGCGTTGATCGCCAGTCTTGACCCGGTGTTGGGCGAAGTGGATCGGTAAGAGACACGTGTTCACATGTCTCCTCGGAGCGCGGGCAACTTGCCCGCGGAGACGCCACGCGGGCGGGACGCCCCCGCTCCCGGGCGCGTGGGTTACCCCAGGTGTGAACAGGTACGGTCAGAGACGATTTCACGAGACGGGGAGGCGCGGAGGGGTCGCGCCTCTCCCGTGGAGGACGGCGATGCCGCGCCTCACGGACCCCTTCCTCTTCAAGAACGCGCCTGCGTGCCACAGGTGAATGCATATGCTGCTCGAGACACACAGGGCCGACATCGAGACCATTCTCTCCCGCTACGACTCGCGGCGCAGCGCCGTGCTGCCGCTGCTCTACCTCGCGCAGGACACCTACGGCCATCTGACCGATGCGGCCATTCGCGAGGTTGCCGCCATCCTTGACCTGCCGCCCACCGATGTCTTCGAAGTGGTCGGCTTCTATACCCTGTTCTACAACCGGCCCGTGGGGACCTGGGTGCTCCAGGTGTGCGACGATGTGCCCTGCTGTTACCTCGGGGCCGAAGAACTGATCACCGCTCTGAAGCAGAGCCTGGGGATCGCCGAGGAGCAGACCACCGGCGACGGGATGTTCACCGTCCAGCGCGTCAAGTGTCTGGCCGCCTGCGACCGCGCGCCGGTGTTGCAGGCCAATCTTGATTATGTCTACGACGTGACGCCCGAGCGGGTCAACACGCTCCTGGACAACCTGCGCGCCCGCGCCGCCGAGGCCCGGCAGCGCGGCGTCAGCGGGCGCTTCGCCGAGGATTTTGAGTGGGGTCCCGACGGCGCCCTTGTGCAGATCGACCGCGCCGCGCCGTACCGGCCCCGCCAGTTTCCCGCGGCGCCGCCGCCTGCCCCGCCCCCACCCGAGCCCGTGCCCGAAGCCGATGCCGGCCACGACCGGCCCGCCGACCGCAAAGCGTCGCCGCTGTAGGGGGCCGGGAGGGCAGAGCCAGGAACACGCTATTTCATCTCGCCGCGGTATGCGGCACTGGAAATGTGAGCAGCGCAATGGGCCTGAGCGAGCATATTGTCATGCGAGAACTTGACGTTCCCGCAATCAACGACTTCGAAGTGTACCGTCGTCACGGGGGCTGGGAAGCCTATCGCATGGCCCTGAAGGAGAAGAACCCCGCCGACATTGTGGCGATGGTCAAGGAGTCGGGACTGCGGGGCCGCGGCGGCGCCGGGTTCCCCACCGGCATCAAGTGGGGGTTTCTGCCCAAAGGGGTCTACCCGCGCTATTTGCTGTGTAATTGTGATGAATCGGAGCCGGGCACGTTCAATAATCATCAAATTATTGACCGCAATCCTCATCAATTGATTGAGGGCGTGGCCCTTTCGGCCTTTGCGATTGAGTGCCACACGGCCTATATCTATATGCGCGGCGAGTTCGCCGCGGCGGCGATCACCCTCGAACGGGCCATCGCCGCGGCCTACCGCGCGGGCTTTCTGGGCAAGAATATCCTGGGCACGGGCTTTGATCTGGACATCTACGTGCACCGCGGCGCCGGGGCGTACATCTGCGGCGAAGAGACGGCGCTGATGGAGTCGCTGGAGGGTAAGATCGGCCAGCCGCGCCTCAAGCCGCCCTTCCCCGCCGTGGCCGGGCTGTACGGCAAGCCGACGATCATCAATAATGTCGAGACGCTGGCCAATGTGCCCCGCATCGTCGAGAAGGGCGTGGCCTGGTACCGCAGCCACGGCACCGAGAAGAGTCCCGGCACCAAGTGCTTCTCGCTTTCCGGCCACGTTAACCGCCCCGGCAACTACGAACTGCCCTTCGGTGTGCCGCTGCGCGAGTTGATCGAAAGCCCCGAGTACGGCGGCGGTATGCGCGGCGGCCGCCCCGTGAAGATCATCATCCCCGGCGGGGCCTCGGCCCCCTGGCTGACCCACCAGCACCTCGATGTGCCCCTCGACTACGAGAGCGTCGCCGCCGCCGGTTCGATGCTCGGCTCCGGGGCGGTGATCGTCCTCGACGATACGGTGAAGGCGCCCCACGTGGCCTACAAGATGGACGAGTTCTTCAAGCACGAGTCCTGTGGAAAATGCACTCCCTGCCGCGAGGGCACCCACTGGCTGGTCAGGGTGCTGCATCGCATCGCCGAAGAGGGCCACGCCGTGCCCGAGGATATCCCGACTTTGCATAGCATTTACAACCAGATGGCCGGGAACTGTTTCTGCCTGCTGGGCGAAAGCGCGGTGATGCCGATCAAGAGCGCCCTGACGCTGTTCCCCGAGGAGTTCGAGGCCATTGTGGCGGCCAGCCGCGGCCATCCACACGGCAATGGGCACGGCGATGGCCGCCGCGGGCCGGTGATCCCGCTGACGGCGAAGCCATAGGCGCAATACTTTTTAAGATGACTACCCCTCCCCCGGCGAGGGCGGGAGTGCGGCTCCTCCCCCGGCGGGGGGAGGCGGGGGGGCTGATAGTTGTTGAGAAATTACTCCGCTATGCCGGGCTGGCCGTGGGGCTGATGGTCTTTGAGAACTTACTCCGCTATCCCGCGCTAGCCGTCGGGCTGAAGCCCTCGGCCAGGCAAGGCGAAGCCCGCCTGCGCGGGCTATACCGGATTATTTCTTCAAAGTCCATCATTTCGGTCTACACTCCGCATCGCGCTCCCCAAGCGGCGACCGAAATGAACTTCGGTCGTAACTACTCAGGCTGCCTGGCGTTCAGCGATTGAAATCGCCTCTGGAAGGCTTTTCGCCGGGCGTCTACCTG
>DAOTYR010000528.1:0-1711 GCA_034434655.1 Chloroflexaceae bacterium | reverse complement strand
TGGGGACACCCGGTTTCCCCAGACCCCTGCTCCAGCGGCAATCCGTTTCAACGAAGGTGACGGTCCCCTCCCTGACCCTCCCCCGCCGGGGGCGGGAACCCGGCTCCTCCCCCCAGCGGGGGGAGGCTGGGAGGGGGGCAGAATCCTGCGAACGGTTTTCCCCTCGGGAGGGGTGCCCCCCGGGAACCTCCGGGGGGGAGACGCCGGGGCCGGCGGCGTAGGGGCGGGGAAACCCCGCCCCTACGCCGGCCCGCCTCCAGGCAGGGGTTGCGCCCTCTCACACCCTCCCACCGGGTGGGGGTAGGGGGAAACCGGGTTTCCCCATACCCCTGCGCACGGCCTGCGCCCTCCCAAACCCTCCCGCGGGCGGGGGTGTGGGGGAACCTGGTTCCCCCATTTTCACGTTAGAAGGGCTATGCGGCATGCTACCGTCTCGCGCCGAACCGTCCCCTCCCTCACCATCCCCCGCTGAGGAAGGAAACCCGGCGCCTCCCCCCGCCGGGGGGAGGCTGGGAGGGGGGCGGCAGGTTATCCCCCTGTGGCTGGGCACGCTGCGCCTGCCGCTGCTGACCCTGGCCGGGGCGCTGGCGCTCACGACCCTGGCGCTGCTCAGCACGGGCGTCTCTCCGCTGCAAGCGTACCGCATCCTGATCTTCGGCGCCTTCAGTAGCCCGAGCCGGTTCAGCGACATGATCATGCTGGCGGCGCCGTTGCTGCTGTGCGCGACGGGTCTGACGCTGACGTTCAGGAGCGGGCTGTACAACCTGGGGGTCGAGGGGCAACTGGCGCTGGGAGCGGTGGCAGCCATGCTGCCCCTGCGGCTGCTGCCGGATCTGCCGGCGCCGCTGCTGTGGACGCTCTGCTTTGCCTGCGCGGCGGGGGGCGGAGCGTTGTGGGCCTTGCTGGCGGCGGGATTGCGGCTGTACGCGGGGGTGAGCGAGATTTTCGCCGGGTTGGGGCTGAACTTCCTGGCCAGCGGTCTGGCGCTGTACCTGGTGCTGGGGCCGTGGCGGCGCAGCGGCAGCGCCTCGATGTCGGGAACGGAGTTGTTGCCCCGCGACCTCTGGCTGCCGACCATCGGCACGTTGCGGCTGGCGCCGCTGGCGCCGATCGTGGCCCTGGCGGCGCTGGCGGTGGTCTGGTGGGTCCTGCGCCAGACACGCTGGGGCCTGGAGTTGCGCGCGGTGGGGTTGAACGCGGAGGCCGCCGAGCGCCTGGGGGTCCCGGCCTATCGCCGTATCGCGCAGGCCATGGCTGCCTGCGGCCTCCTGGCGGGCATGGCAGGGGCCATCCAGATCCTGGGCGTGTTTCACCAGCTTATCCCGAACATCTCTAGCGGGGTGGGGTTGCTGGGCCTGCTGGCGACCCTGCTGGTGCGGGCCGATCCGCGCTGGGTGCTGCCGGTGAGCGTCGTGTTCGCCAGTTTCACGGTGGGAAGCGTGCAACTGCCCCTGGCCCTGGGCGTGGACAGCAGTATCGCGGGGGTGTTGCAGGGGGCGCTGGTGCTCTTCGCGCTGCTGGCGCGCGGGCTGGTGTCGAAGCCCGGTTGATGACAGGGGTCACCGTGCAGGTTTTATGAGGGGAGACAGAGACCTGCCTATGGACCAGGCAACGATCTTCGTGGCGGCGGTGCTGGCGGCAGCGGCGCCGCTGATCTTCGCCACGATGGGCGAGACGCTCACCGAACGCGCGGGGGTGGTCAACCTGTCGC
>DAOTYR010000527.1:0-7284 GCA_034434655.1 Chloroflexaceae bacterium | reverse complement strand
CATAGCTCGGCGCGATGCCATTCTCTCCAGCGCGCATGTTATCTATAGAGCTCCTGAGGCGCTGTATGTCGCGTGATGAGACGACACTCGCCGATATTCTCCGCGCGGCGAGACTGGTTGTGGTCTTTGCTGACGGCATGGATATTGACGCCTTTCTAGACGACCTCAAGACCCAGTCTGCGGTGCTTCACCAGCTCATGATCATTGGTGAGGCGGTCAAGCGCCTCTCGCCGACCTTTCGCGCCGCGCATTCTGCGATACCCTGGTCGCTAATTGCCGGGATGCGCGACCGGCTGATCCACGGCTATGATGCTGTCGATCTCGACCAGGTCTGGAATACTGTTACTCGCGACATCCCTGATCTCCTCGTACAGCTCCGGGCCCTGCTCCCCGACGACAACGCTTAGCTCTGGCAATCTGTCAAAGCGCATCTACTTCGTACGTGTTCATATGTCTCCTGGGAGCGCGGGCAGCTTGCCCGCGGAGACGCGACGAGGGCGTCCCGCCCTCGCTCCCAGGCGCGAGGGTTACCCCAGGTGTGAACAGGTGCCACCGGGCAGGCTTGCGCCCGGCGCGCCGGTAGTGTACAATCATGACCATGCCAGTCATGATCAACCTTACCAGTGCCGAACACGGCGGCGTGACCCCCTCGTGCGGCGCCGGCGACCACAGTGGCTGCGGCCCCGACTGTGGCTGTGGCTGCCCGTACACCGGCATGGTCGAGCGGGGGCGCGTAGAACTGATTGCCGAGGTGGAAGCGCGCTACCCCGGCGAATGGCTTGCCTTTGTCATCCCCCCCGGCGAGGATGAGTACGCCCCCGAGCGGGGCATGCTCGTCGTCCATAGCCCCGACGACCAGGAGGTGTGGGAGGCCGTCAGCCGCGTCACCTTCAACCAGGTCGTCCACATCTACTTCAACGGCCCGCTGGAGGCGTATCTGGATTGGGTGGATACGGAGGCGCCGCAGGCGTGACGGCGGGCCATGCCCGCGCCTCGCCGCCCGCGGCGAGGGTCACGGGCGCGGCCCTGCCAGACCCCTCCCTGCCAGCGGGGGCGTGGGGAAACCTGGTTTCCCCACGCCCCCGCACTCCTCTGCCCGCGGAAAGGGCGCGGGGAGGAATATGGTCTTTGAATACATAATCCGGTATAGCCCGCGCAGGCGGGCTTCGCATTCCATAGCCGAGGGCTTTAGCCCCACGGCCAGCCCGGCATACCGGATGCATTGCTCAAAGACCATAGCCTCCCCGCAGCCACACTCCTGTCCGCCCACGGCGGGCCATCCCGACAACCGGGTTTCCCCATCTCCCTACACCCCGCTGGCGGCGGCCTGGCGGGAGAAGCGTCGTCGCAGGCGCAGCGAGTTGCTCACCACAAACACCGAACTGAAGGCCATGGCGCCCGCGGCCAGGATCGGGCTGAGTTGCCAGCCGGTGAAGGGGTAGAGCGCCCCCGCCGCCACCGGGATCAGCAGCACGTTGTAGATAAAGGCCCAGAAGAGGTTCCAGCGAATGGTGCGCATGGTCGCCCGGCTCAGGGCGATGGCCTGCGGCACTCCTCGCAGGTCGCCGCGCATCAGGGTGATGTCGGCGGTCTCCATGGCCACATCGGCGCCAGCGCCGATGGCGATGCCCACATCGGCGCGGGCCAGCGCCGGGGCGTCATTGATGCCGTCGCCGACCATGGCCACGATGCGGCCTTCCTCCTGCAGGCGCTGCACCTCGGCGGCCTTGGCTTCGGGGCGCACCTCGGCCAGCACGCGGCTCACCCCGACCTGCGCGGCAATCGCCGCGGCGGTGCGGGCGTTGTCACCGGTGAGCATCACCACGTCGATGCCCTGGCCGCGCATCTCGGCGATGGCCCCCGCCGAGGTGGGCCGCACGGTGTCGGCCACGGCAATCACCCCCAGCGCCACGCCGTCGGCGGCCACGACTATGGCTGTCTTGCCCTCGGCCTGCAGACGCTCGACCCCGGCGGCCAGTTCGTCCAGCGCCACGCCGCGCTCGGCCATCAGCCGGGGGGCGCCCACCAGCACTCGCTGCCCCGCCACCTCGGCCTCGATGCCCGCTCCGGCGATGGCGCTGAAACGCTCCGGGGTCGCCAGGGCCAGGCCGCGCTCCCGCGCCGCCCGGGCGATGGCCTCTCCCAGCGGGTGCTCGGAGCGGCTCTCCGCCGAGGCCGCCAGCCAGAGCAAACGCGCTTCCGCGCCATCCTCGACCGCTTCCCCGAACAGGTTGGTGGCCGCGAACGCCGAGGTATCCCCTTCCACCGCCGGCAGCAAGGCGCCCGAGGACCGCTCCCGCCCCTGTAACGGCTCACCCGCTCCCGCGCCGCGCGCCGCCGCCAGCAGCGATGCGACCTGGCGCGCAACCACCACGTCGGTCACCGACGGACGGCCCTCGGTGATCGTGCCAGTCTTGTCGAGCGCCACGGTCTGGATGTGGGCCGCCCGCTCCAGACTCTCGGCGTTCTTGATCAGGATGCCCCGTTCGGCGCCCACGCCCGTGCCGACCATGATCGCCGTGGGGGTCGCCAGGCCGAGGGCGCAGGGGCAGGCGATCACCAGCACGGCCACGGCGAAGAGCAGCGCGCGGGTAAAACCTACGTCGCCGATCACGAACCAGGCGGCAAAGGTGAGCAGGGCGATCACGATCACCACGGGCACAAACACGCCTGCCACCCGATCCACCAGACGCTGCACCGGCGCCCGGCTGCCCTGAGCCTCCTGCACCAGGCGGATAATCTGGGCCAGGGCCGTCTCCTTACCCACGCGAGTGGCGCGCATCTGAAAACTACCGCTGCGGTTCAGCGTGGCGCCGATCAGCGTATCGCCCGGCTGTTTCTCCACCGGCAGGCTCTCGCCGGTGACCAGGCTCTCATCCACGCTGGAAGCCCCGCTCACCAGCACCCCATCCACGGGGATCTTCTCGCCGGGACGCACGACGACGATCTCGCCAACCCGCACCTCGGACACAGGCACATCAACTTCCTGGCCGCCACGCACAACCCGTGCCGTCCTGGGCTGGAGGCCCATCAGCGTCTTGATCGCCGCGCTGGTCCGGCTCCTGGCGCGCGACTCCAGATACTTGCCCACCAGAATGAGGGTAATGATCAGTGCGGCGGTCTCGAAGTAGACGTGGCCGGAGGCCCCCCGCAGCATCAGGCCCAGGCTGTAGAAGTACGCTGCCGAGGAGCCCATGGCGATGAGCGTATCCATGTTGGCCGTGCGGGCCTTGAGGGCCTTCCAGGCGTTGAGGTAAAAATCGCGCCCGCTGAAGAACTGCACCGGCGTGGCGAGGATAAGGAAGATCCAGTTCCACAGGTCGTAGAAGGCGGGGTAGGCGTGGCCCATCTGCGCCTCCGGCCCCATGACCCGGTCCATCAGTTGGCGGGCCTCGAGGGCGCGACCAAAGAGCCAGGGCTCGATCAAGCCGAAGTCGCGGGCCATGGAGAGGACAAAGAGGGGCAACCCCAGGGCCACGCCGACGAGCAACTGCCGCTGCTTGCGCCGCAACTCGGCGGCGCGGGCGGCGGCCTCCACGTCCTCGGGGGCGGCGCCGGCCTCAGTCGGGGCGATCACCCCGTAGCCGGCCTGCTCCACCGCGGCGCGCACCTCCGCGTAGCTCACCGTGGACGGCGAGAAGACCACGCTGGCCCGTTCGGCAGCCAGGTTGACGCTGGCTTCGAGCACGCCGGGGGTGCGCTTCAGGGCCTTTTCCACCCGCGCCGAGCAGGAGGCGCAGGTCATCCCGGTAATCGGCAACTCGACGCGCTCGGTGACCACCCCGTAGCCGGCCTGCTCCACGGCAGCCTGCAATTGTTGGGGCGCCACGCTGGCCGGGTCGAAACGCACGCTGGCCTGCTCGGTGGCCAGGTTCACCTGCACCTCGTGCACGCCGGGCAGCTTCGCCAGGGCCTTCTCGACCCGGCGCACACACGAGGCGCAGGTCATGCCCGTGACGGGAAACTGGATATGTTGATCAGCCATACAGGTTCATTTATGACCAGGCGGGAGCGAAGAACCTTCGCCCCACCCGGCGCCTAAACGGATGCGCCCCACCCGCCTACGCGACGGGGCGCACCTCTTCGTAGCCGGCCTCTTTGATCGCGGCGATGATCGCCTCGGCGCTCACCTGGGGATCGTGCTCGACGGTCACCAGCTTGCTGCCCAGATCCACCGCCACGGACGACACGCCGCTGAGCTTGCGCACCTCGGAGGTGACGGCGGCGACACAGTGCTGGCACGACACGCCGGGAACGAGGTATTTGTCGGTTTGCATGGTGCTCCCTTTCTCTTCTTCGGGGCCTTTCCCTAACGTGAACATGGTCCCTCCGAAAGGGGTGTGGGGAAACCGGGTTTCCCCACACCCCCGCCCACGGGAGGGTCTGAGAGAGCGCAACCCTCCCCAGAAGAACCTTTCTTGGAGCAAGGGGATGGGGAAACCGGGTTTCCCCATCCCCTCACCCGCTGGGAGGGTCTGGGAGGGCTGTGCCCTCCTACAAAGACCACCCCCTCCCTAACCCTCCCCCGCCGGGGGCGGGAATCGGGCTCCTCCCCCCAGCAGGGGGAGGCTGGGAGGGGGGCAACCCGCTTTCCCCATCCCCTCACCCGCTGGGAGGGTCTGGGAGGGCTGTGCCCTCCCAGGAACAACCTTTTGTCATCCCCCTGGTGTGCAGCCTGGCCGCATGGGTGGCTGAAGGGCTTCAAAGATCTGGAGCAACGCTCAACCATGGGCTGCGCGCTGCGCACATGGCCCGCGATGGTTTTGAGGCGGTCGAACATAGGTTGTTTATAGCATACTCACGGTGGGTCAGGCAAGACCCGTTACCCGCGGATGGGGTATTTCCACACATACACATCGTCATCGTAGGCGCTCACCACCAGGATCTTCAACCCGGGGTAGCGCGCGGATCGCGCCGATATCCGCGATAGGTCGAAGATTGACGTATCCCCCGCCCGGCAGTAGAATAACGCCAATTTCCGCCAATGATTGCCGGACCGCCTATGACAACGCAGGACTGGATCGGGCTGGGGGTCTCGTACGCCTACGCGACCGGGTTGCTCGTTCTGGCTGAGGTGATCCGCCGCTGGCGCGGCTATCCGCAGGATTTCACCCGCAAGATCGTCCATATCGGCGCGGGGATGTGGGTCTTTGGCGTCCTGGCCCTCTTCGATACCTGGTACATCGGTATTATTCCCTTCGCCTCGTTCATCGTTATCAATTATATCTTGTGGCGCTATAAGGTGCTGCAGGCCATGGACGCTCCCGATAGTTCGCCGGGAACGGTCTACTTCGCGCTTTCGATCACCCTCCTCTTCATGGCCTTCTGGCGCACCGATTCGCCCGACGATAAGGGCTACATCGCCGCCGCCGGCACCATGGCCATGACGTGGGGCGACTCAATGGCAGCGATCATTGGCAAACGCTTCGGGCAGCATCGCTACCACGTCGCCGGCGGCACGCGCTCGTGGGAGGGGTCGGCGGCGATGCTCGGCGCTTCGGCGATCGCCATGTTCCTGACGCTCGTCCTCGTGCCCGGCTCGGCCCTGGGTCCCCTTGCGCCGCCCCTCGCCACCGGCGTCGTCCTCGCCGCCGCGCTCACGGGCGCGCTGGTCGCCACGGTCGCCGAGGCCTTCTCTCCTTCCGGCACCGATAATCTCAGCGTCCCGCTCCTCGCGGGCGCCGTGGTGTTCGGTGTCGTAACGTTCCTCGGGTAGAGGAGAGCCGCGGCAATCGCGCCGCCAGTGCTGCGTCCTCCCCCCGCCCACGCCGTTGTTGCAGTATCGTAACGCTCCTCGGGTAGAATGGCCCTGCTGCCGGTCCAGGCAATGCTCCCGACCGGCCCGGCCGGTGAGCTACCATCGCGCATGCGCATGCCCCCGCGCCTTGCGCCGGAGAGGATCGAGTGGAAAGTCTTCGCATTCCCATTCTGAAAATCGGCGACATCTTAATCGCCTCGATCCAGGTAAACCTGCACGACGCCTCGGCGGTCCAGTTCAAAGATGATCTGCTCCAGAAGATCCACGCCACTCGCGCCAAAGGGGTGATCATCGATCTCACCGCGCTGGATCTGGTGGATAGCTTCATCGGGCGCCTCATCGCCGACATCGCTGCCATGGCCGGCTTGATGGGCAGCCGCGTCGTCATCACCGGCCTGCAGCCCGCGGTCGCCATTACGCTCGTCGAACTCGGACTCGAGCTGCCGCGCGTGATTACCGCCCTCAACCTCGAAAAGGGCTTGAGCGTGCTGCAGCGACTTACCGCGGAGAGCGGCGATGGGGCAGCCTAAATCAGCGGTCATCCGCAGCGACCTCGATATCGTTATTGCCCGCACGATGGCGCGCGACATGGCCAAAGCCCTGGGCTTCAGCGCGATTGACCAGGCGCGCATCGCCACCGCCGTGAGCGAACTGGCGCGCAATATCTACCTCTATGCCGGCACCGGCACCGTCACGGTGCGCGAGGTTGAGAAGCTCGGGCGCAAAGGCATCGAGATTGTCTGCGAGGATCAGGGCCCCGGCATCCCCGATATTGACCTGGTGATGCAGGACGGGTACACTACCTCCCGGGGGATGGGGATGGGGCTTCCCGGCGCCAAACGCCTGATGGACGATTTCTCCATCCAGTCCCAGGTCGGCGTCGGCACGAAGGTCGTTCTCCGCAAGTGGCGCAATTGAGCGATCGCGGGGCTAACGTGAACATGGGGGAACCAGGTTCACCCAAACCCCCGCCCGCAGGAGGGTCTGGGAGGGCTACGCCCTCAAGCGGGGGGGCTTCGAGTCCGCAGCCCCCGGCGCGATCCGGGGGCTGCCCACGCCCCCGCCCGCGGGGGGGTTCATGATCTTTGAGAAATCAATCCGCTATTCTGCGCTAGCCGTGGGGCTAAAGCCCTCGGCTACGGGATGCGAAGCCCGCCTGCGCGGGCTATATCGGATTATGTATTCAAAGACCATATGAAAGGAGTTACGCAGTCGCCTTCCGGCGGGGAGGGGTGGAGGGCCTGCGGCCCTCAACCAACCGGTTGTTGCCCGCCCGCGGCGGGAAGGCGGTGGGTGTTGCGCCAGGCCGCCTGGCAGCCGCGGGCGGGAACAGGGGTATGCGGGGAGAGGCGTCGCCTCCCCGCACCCCTCCACCGCGTACGTCCTGCATATGAGGGGAGACAGAGACCTGCCTATGGACCAGGCAACGATCTTCGTGGCGGCGGTGCTGGCGGCAGCGGCGCCGCTGATCTTCGCCACGATGGGCGAGACGCTCACCGAACGCGCGGGGGTGGTCAACCTGTCGC
>DAOTYR010000526.1:0-18934 GCA_034434655.1 Chloroflexaceae bacterium | reverse complement strand
GAGGCGCTCAACCGCATCTTTGAACTCGGCGGCCCCGAGCATGCCACGTTTGAGGAGATGGTCGCGACCTGGTCACGGGTGTGGGGGCGCCCCATTCGCGTGATCTACCTGCCGGTCTGGCTGATGCGTACCCTCGGTTTCCTGCTCAAGCCCTTCAACCCTTCGGCGCCGGGTATCATGGAACTGCTCGAGTTCAGCTACGACGAGATGAGTTGCGATATGCGCGAGACCAGCCGCATCCTGCGCCTGGGCCAGATGCAGACCCTCGAGGAGTATTGCCGCGAGTACTACGCCACTCGAGACCAGACGGCGCCTGTGCCGGCGTGAGGCGCTCGCCGCCGGAAGGAAGTGACATAGTGACGATCTCGATCACCTTGACTGAACAGGAAGAAACAGCGATTCGGACAATTGCGCAGCAGACGGGGAAGACGCCTGACGAACTGCTGCGTGACGCCGGCGAGTAATTGTTCGCGCGGTATCAGCAGACGTATCGACGTGACCTATTGCAGCAGGCACGCGGTATGTGGCGCGATCGCGCCGATCTTCCGCCCCTCGAAACCTTGCGCCGCGAGTTCGATCGCGCAGGGGCATAAACTGATGACGACACGACCCACCCACATTGACCATGAAGCCCCAACAATCCCCTGCACCACTACGGCTCGCCCGCGGCGGGCGAGCCGAGGTTGAGGCGTAACGTCAGGTGGCGGGTGTTTTATGCTGGATTCAAGCAACGCCCTGGTCGATTGGTTGCGCGCGGAATTCGTGGCAGAACAGAATGCCGATTTCGCCCGCTTGCGGCGAATACCCGATACTCACGTGATTCGGTTTGTGGATGTATTTACGGCACTGCCGCCGACTGAGCAAGCCGACGTCACCGACCTCCTGGCCCATTGGTCATCCTACACGTTTCTGGGGCAGCAGATTCCTCCGCCGCTCGTCGAGCGGTTCGAGCGGTTCTCCCAACTCACCCGCCGCAAAGGTTTTGCCGAGGGCCTGCGTTACACAGGGGTCAACTTATTAGCCGGCCTGGCCAGAAGTCACACAGCCAGAGGTGGGTTGTCCGGATGGCTCCAATCCCAGGGAGTCACTGGCCTTGCGGCGCGTCCGCCAGAACTTCTGGCCAGCGGCATCGAGGATCTGACACCGGTCAAGATTCCCACCCTCCGCCGTATGGTGCAACGGGCGTTTCGTATGCGATTCGCCATGGACACTCAAGACCTGGGAAGTGAGATGTGGCGTTATTCAGGCAAGTTCGAAGAAACTGCGATCGTGGTGGAGAGTGGACCTTGAACCGCATCACGTTTGAGTCCATATTTGGTGTCGGTTCTGGCTGGTGGGATTACCTCACAGCGGAGAATGTGGGGAAACCGGGTTCCCCATGCCCCCGCCCGCGGGAGGGCCTGGCTCTCAAGCAGGGGTATGGGGAAACCGGGTTTCCCCATCTCCTCACCCGCAGGAGGGTTTGGGAGGGCTACGCCCTCCCAAGAAGAACCTTTTTTCATCCCGTCGGTGTGCGGCGCAGCCGCATGGACGGCTGGTGTGAATAGGCACGCAGACTCGCCCCTTGCATACCATATCCGCGCATGCTAAAATACTTGCAGTTGCATGGAGTCGAATATTCCAGGTAAGTTTCGCCTGCGCCCACGCAAGCGAAATCACCCATCAGGCAGATCGAAAAGCCGCCTTTCGTGCTTCCTGAAACATCCTGAACTCAGGAGGCTCGGCCATCAACGCTGAGTCAAAATGAGGTATGGGAATGGCAATGATTCATGGAATCAAAGTACTAGTAATTGACCACAGCGATACGAGCAGACAACGGATCCATGATGAACTAACCGAACAAAGTTATAGCGTAATCGATGCATCGTGCGAGGAAGAAGCTCTAGAGAAAGGATTGTCTTTCTTTGATGTTATTGTACTCGAAGTAAACCTGCCCAGGAATACCAAAACCTTCATTGAAAGCGGGCTAGGCATACAAATCGGAATTGAAGCGAGGAGGAAGAACAGATCTACAGGTATATTATTCTTTTCATTTGATGAAGATCACATAAGACAAGCGGAGGATTTGTATCGCGAAGGTGATGGCGGGGTAGGGTATATCTCAAAGAAAAGCAGCTTTAAGGTGGCATCGGCTATCCCTCTAGTGGTTGTTGGCAATTGGATCAGCGTATTGTCGAAGCCAATAACCACTTCTGACATGGAAGGCCTTTTTTTACGTGGATTAACAAATACTACTCGTGAAAAAGTTTTAGATATAACACAACGTCTCAGCGAGTTGCGAGAAGACGAATTGATTATGCTTAGAAAAATAGGTTGTAGCAATCAAATCATTGCAAGAAACCTTCATTTAGCAGTTAACACAGTTGAGGCTAAATTTACATCGATTTACCTTAAACTTGGCCTGGAGAATATTGATCGCAGATTGCGTCCCATTCTAATAGATCGTGCTCTATCTATATTCGACTTGCATAGAAAATCAGGGCCAACTTGATACTCTGCCACAACCCACGGCGATGCGGTCGCGGCCTCTGACGCGCACACTCAGGTGCCTGTGCCAGGCCGGTTGCTCAGCGATGATGCGCCGGACACGCCTATCTGGCTGCCTGACGGGTCGCCATCTACCACGCCGAAGGCACGGTTTCTTTCGTGAAGCCGGCATCACATCGGGGAGGGCGCCAGAGGCCCACGCATCGCCGCGGTGCATTTGCGGCAGGTGGTGCCGGGCGCTGGAACAGGTCAGCCCGAAGGCGTTGCTGCTCCTGCGTATCGAGAATAGGGAGCAACCAGTCGGCTCGAATACGCCGTTGTTGTCCCCTCTCGTCAAGACCTGACCCTCTCCGGCAGCGGATCTCTCAGCTGGTAGTACTACCTTTGACTTGTGTAGAAACTATGGTTAACCCCTGGAAAATTCAGGGCGAGTAATCTAGGATTAAGAGCTAAGATACTGTAATGTAATGCATGCTCTGTTCACATCCAACATCCAAGAAAGGAGTTGCACATGAAGAGGATCAATACCTCAATTCTGCTGGTACTCATTCTCACCCTACTTAGTACGCCATTCACCACCTTACACCAGGTTCGGGCAAGCGACTCACTGCCACCCTTCAATCTGGATCTAGACGTGAACGGTGATGGTATTCCCGATGAGTTAGCCGATGCTGTCGCTACAATCGAGAATCGGTTCACGCTAGCGCAAAGTGATGGGGTTCTTTCTAGCGACGAGATGAACTCGATGGAGCAAGACCTCGTCGTTTTCGATTCGCGGCTACCCTACACCTCCGAAACTCGCAGCCTTCAGCAGCAGGTTGCGGCTTTGAATGCTCAAATCGCAGACGCAACCCCTGAGCAGGCTGCAGCTATCAATACGGAGATTGCGCAACTCAGTGAGCGGATGCTGGCTGACCCAGGTTATGCACGCACGCTCGAGGCTCTCACCAAATTGCTTGCTCCTGACCTCAGCGCCGCTTTCGCAACGAGGCATCAAATCTACCTGCCCTTCGTGATAGGCGGTGCTGACAGTAGCGCAGGCTTAGCAGATTCGGCAAATCCATCCGATGTTCAAACAGCGCGGTCTCGACCGCGCGTAAGTTGGGGCGGCCTCCGTCGTGGAGACATTATGTTCGTGAACTCGGGTAATAAAGTAAATAACTTTCTCTATGCCCTGGAGTTCAATCACGTTGGAACCTTCGACGGCAATGGATGGGTCTATGAGTCAAATCCGGAAGATGGGGCAAACATGCGACGTCTCGTTACCTGGCAGGCAAACAACCTGTATATTGGCCTGGGCCGGAATAACCAGAGGAGCCAGCAGCAGGTTGAGCAGGCGCTCAACTGGGCAAAGCAGCAGTACGGCACCGACGGTCGTACCCGCTATAACTGGTTTTTTCCAAACAAGTGGACTGACAATGCACTCTATTGTTCGCAACTTGTTTGGAAGATCCACAGCCGCCTCCAAACCGATCTTGATAGCAATCACTGGACGTATACTGTCTGGTTTGTCGCGCGCTGGGGCGGCATAGCGGTCCGGATCTGGCGCAATCCCATCCCCGGTATTATCGGCAGCGTTACCGCCTCGGCTATCGTTATCGCAATGGTAGCCCCTGATGAGATCGCGCGTTCAGGTCGTGTCTCTATCTACTCGAAAGGTTGGACCAACTAGCTGCCAATCCCTTGTTGGGTCAGAGGAGTCGCGACATCTCCTCTGACCCAACTTCTGTTGAGAGGAACCTCGTGATGATGAGAGGCCGGCTCCTCCTCGTGTTCGTGCTCATACTACTCGGCGCATGCCGTGCGACCCCAACCCAGACGGTTGCCCGTTCGGGCTATTTGCTTGCGGGGGCCGGAAGTGGATTTGCCTCTCACACCCTGACGATTTTTGACAGTGACTCATTCACCGTCACACGTCAGGTGAACTTGCCTGAGTCCCGGGCCGAGCATGTTAATCGTGATCCTGAAGGGCGTTTATGGATCGGTTTTGCCGGTGATTTCCAACGAAATGACAATCTTGTCCAGATCTATTCGCCTCAGGGCGACCTTGCACATCAGCTACGGCCATGCGAACGGCCCGAGGTAGGTATAGTCTTTGCAGGCGACTATGCGTTTATTGTCTGCGCAAACAAGGGCTTTTCAGCCACAGTTGCCGTCGTTGATCGTGGCACCCTGGCGGTTAAAACATCCATTCCTATCACCCTGGAAGGCAATTTTCTTGCCAGCGCCAGTGCTGCCAACCCTGACACAGTTGTTGTGGCCGGCCTGACTTCCGGGCCAGAACAGGGTAGTTATGCGGCAGTGACTCTTATCAATGCGTCCACCCTAGAGGCCCAAACGCCCCTGCGACTTGGCTACAGCAGTGACATTACCCAAATTCTGCCCGTCAATGGGCGTTTCTACCTGCTGAATGCGGGAAGCTGGCGCGCGCCCCGCGGGGAGGCTAATGATGTTCTTATCCTAACCCCCGGCGTTCCGCCGACAATCGAGACGATGCCCATAGCGCCTTCCCCGGTGTGGGGGGCGATCATTCAGGACGATCTGTACACGTACCATAATCCAACCTACAATCAGACCAATGACGATCCGCATCGTATGATCGCTCGAACGAATCTTACGACCGGCAAGGTAGAGATCTGGTCGCTTCCTGATAACTGGAATGCCGGCGATCTAGCCCTGATAGATGGGCAGATCATGCTTCCTTATCGAGGATCGCCTGACGGAACCAAAGATGGCCTCTACCGCTTCGATCCAACGACTAGCCAGCTTGCGCTGTTGATACAGTCTCGTGATGCCTCGCGGGTCATCCCTCCACTAGTATCCTCTCCATAATCACCGGAATGCCCGCAGGTCTGGCAGACTACCGCCATATGCAACTCTCCGATGTCAACCTCCACGCCATCTCCGACCTCACACTCCGTGCGGTCGTTCGGCAGTTGCGCGATATCATTGAGGCACAGGCGGCGGAAATTGCTACCTCGCGGGCAGCGAACTAGGAGGGCTTCGCCCTATAAGCGCGAACGTAATAGCAATCCCACCGGGGTTGTGAAGAACGGGCATCCATGCTACGATTCAGAACACGGCGGTGACGAAGACGCGTGAGGCTGCGGAGACAGGTGATGACGACAACGCAGACTTTGGACGAGTTCCTGGCAACGGTGCGCGATGCCCGGGAGTACAAGCGGGCGCTGGTGGTCCAACTCTGTGAACGGGGGCAGCGTGCGGCCGATGTCGCTCGGTTGCTGCAAGTGTCGGAAGCTGTCATCAGCACCTGCCGCAAGCGCTATGTCGCTGATGGGGTCGCCAGTTTTGCCCTGGGCTATCAAGGCAGCACGAGTTTCTTGAGTGCTGATGAGCGGGCCGAAGTCTTGCAGTGGATTGCAGCCCAAGAACATCCGAATGTGCGGGGGCTCCACACCTGTTTGAAAGAGACATTTGGGGTCGTGTATGAGTCTCGGCAAAGTTATTATAACCTCTTGAAAGCGGCCGGCTTGAGCCACAAGCAGGTTCAGGCACGCAATCCCAAAAAAACGAGGCGGCGGTCGCGGCCAAACGCGCCGAACTAGAGGCCTATGTCGCGGCCCATCGCGAAGAACTCGAACGAGGTGAGCGTATTCTGCTTTTTGCTGATGAGTGTTTTCTCCTCTGGGGTGACCTGTGTGGCTATGCTTGGGGGAAGCGCAACGAGCGCGTGAGCGTTCCGATTGGGAATCTCAAGTCTCGCCAGACCTTTTATGGTTGCATTGATGCGCGAACCGGTGAAATGCACGTGTTTCCCTACCCGAAAGCCGAAAGTGCAGCGACGACTGACTTTCTGACCGAGATGATGTATCGCTATCCCAAGGCGAAACTCACGATCTGTTGGGATAATGCGACGTGGCATCGTGGTGAGGAGATCTGCCGCTTCCTCAACGAGGTGTAACGCAGGGCTCCCGCCAGAGGCGTGGCCACTGACCCTACTGAACTTCGCACCTCACGCCCCCGAGCAGAATCCGGTCGAGGAGGTGTGGCGGCAGGGCAAAAACGATCTCCGTCAGCAGCGCCTGGAAGCATCTCAGTTCAGCGAGGTCATTGCTGCCTTCGAGGCCCGACTCGAGCGCTAGGTCTTCGACTTCCCCAAGCTCAGGATGTACGAGGCTTCATGACCTGGATAGGCTTGCTAAAGCGTGTGGCTCTGTGCAGCCACAGACGGCTTGCCAGAGGGCGATACAGCCCGAGGGGCACAGCTCTCGACGGGCTTTCTGGGGCGATTCTGAGCGCGTGCCCTCCCATTTTGCCGCTTCAGGAAGCCCTCGCCTGGTACGTTCGCGCCTATAGGGCTGCGCCCTCCCGAAACCTCCTGTCAAGGAGCTTGGCGGATGCACCACCAACACGTGCATCAAACCGACACGCTCCGCCTGCGGTTTATGCGCCAGCCGTTAACTGGCCGCTTCCGGTTTTCTAAGGAGGGACTACTCTATGAGGTGCATACCGGTTGCTGTTCTAGCTGTTCTTCTCTTATCTTGCACCAGCCGGCCCTCAGAGTCCGACATTCAGACAGCAATCGCCGCCACCCAGATCTCGCAAGCCACGCTCGATGCCGCTCTCGACCTGACCGCTACTGCGCGAGCCCCAACAGCAACCGCAACTGCAAGGTCTCCTACAGCGACGCCTATCCCCACTACCACTCCTCGCCCCGGGCCAGAGGATCTGGTCCTCTCTTACTCCCACATCCGAGCTATACATGCAGGACTTGCCAGCATGTGGCAGCCTGTTCCGATCGAGATCAGCTGCCGGACGAAATTCGACATCGACTACGAGTGCTATGCCATTGCATACCTCCCCGCCGAGGACTGGGCTGGCCCTCTTACCGTGCAGGCCATTACCTTCAGCTCAGAGACCGAAGCGCGAGTTGCCAGCATATCAATCAGGGACGCGTACCTCGCCAACGGAAGCGCCGTCGAATGGCCCAGCCTGATTCTGCTTCCGCCTTCAACGTGGATGGTCGAGAGCGACGGACAGATGATCGTCGGCTTCTCGCGAGGCCAGGTCTTCTGCGTCCTTTATCTCCACCTCTTCCAGGGCCTTACAGCATCGGAAGCAGCTGCACATGCCGCCCTCCTGGCCCAGCAGCAAGCGGCGCTTGTTGAGGATGCCGGATACTAGCGAATTCCCGCAGGGAGATCCTTCCGGTGGAAAGCGGCCGGCTAACAACTCGCTGCAGTGGACCTGGCTAGTGTGCGAGGAGCCAAAGGAGCCTTGCCTGCAAACTACACTAGTGTGAACATGGGGAAACCAGGTTCCCCCACACCCCCGTCCGCGGGAGGGCCTGGCGGTCAAGCAGGGGTGTGGGGAAACCGGTTTCCCCCACGCCCCCGCCCGCGGGAAGGCCTGACCCTCACGCAGGGGGATGGGGAAATCAGGTTTCCCCATCCCCTCACCCAGTGGAAGGGTTTGGAAAGCGCAGCCCTCACGCAGGGGTGTGGGGAAACCGGGTTTCACCGCACCCCCCCGCGCGCGCCCCTCGCCGCTGCGCCAGCCCTACGGGATAGCCCGCCATCTTGGCCAGGTCGCCAACCAGGCGAATGAGGGGCACCAGGGCCAGCGCCGCGGCGCGTTCCCGCGGCGGCCGTCCGGCCAGATGGGGCCAGAGCCGGCGGTAGGGGCCGCGGGTGTAGCCCGCCACCCCTACCCCGAGCAGCGCCACCGCGGGCAGGCGCGCCGCCGGCCAGCGCGCCGCCGCCGCCAGCAACCCCAGCAACCCCGCGTAGGCCCCGTAGCGCGCCGCGTGGCGCCGCGGCCACAAGCCACCCACCCCGTCGCCCCGCGCGTAGAGGTAGTACTGCCGCGCAAAGGCCCGCAATGATGAGCGCGGACGGAAGCGCACCACCGCCGTGGGCACAAATGCGCGCCGAAAGCCGCGCCGCTCCGCCTCCAGGTCGAAGTACAGATCCTCGCTGTGGCTCAACCACTCCGGGAAGCCGCCAACCTCTGCCCACACCTCCCGGCGAAAGGCCATGCAGTTGCCGAAGGGCAGAAACCGCGCCGGATCGATCTCCTCCAGCGTGCGGTAGTTCGTCCATGCCAGCGCCAGTTCGAAGAGCGTGCGCGGGTCGGGCGCGTAGAAGCCGCCGGTCAGGTCGGCCTCCCCGGCCTCGATTGGCGCCACCAGGGCCGCGAGCCAGTGGCGATCCAGGGTCAGCCCCGCGTCGGTGCAGGCGATGATCGCCCCCCGCGCGGCGCGAATGGCGTTGTTGCGCCCCGAGGGGATGTTGTGCCCGCCCGCGACCAGCCTGATCCGCGGCTCGCGCGCCGCGTAGGCCCGCGCGATCGCCGGCGTCGCGTCCCGGCTCAAACAATCATTGACCACGATTTCATCCGGCAGGCGCGTCTGCGCCAGCATCGAGTCGAGCAGCGCGCCGATGCTCTCGGCTTCATCGCGCACCGTGCAGATCAGCGAGAGATGGATGTGGGTCATGGGTTCACGATGACAGGTAAGACATAGTTTCAGAAGGGCTACGCAGTATGGCACGGTCGTGTGCCGAACCGCCCTCTCGCCCTGCGGGCAACGCCGCGAACGCATCTGGTATGGCCGGTATGGTACAATCTGCGCCGGTACCTGTTCACATCCGGGGCAACCCACGCGCCCGGGAGCGCGGGCATCCCGCCCTCGTCGCGTCTCCGCGGGCAGGATAGTCTTTGAGAAATTCATCCGCTATGCCGGGCTGGCCGTGGGGCTACTGGTCTTTGAGAAATTCATCCGCTATGCCGGGCTGGCCGTGGGGCTGAAGCCCTCGGCTACGGAATGCGAAGCCCGCCTGCGCGGGCTAGAGCGGATGATGTATGCAAAGACCATGATGCTCGCGCTCCCGGGAGACATGTGAAGACGTACGTGCCCCGTCGCGCCGTGACGGGGCGGCATCGGTTCCTCCCCCTTTTCTGCCGGTGAGGTTCGTATGGCAAAGCCCGCGGAGAAGCAGCGCAAGCCTGGCCGCAATGATCCCTGCCCGTGCGGCAGCGGGCGCAAGTACAAGGAGTGCCACCTGCCCCTCGAACAGGCCGCGCGCTCCGAGCAACTGCTGCTGCGCCAGGCCCAGGATACCCTGCTGCCGAAGATCATCGAGGCCGCCCGGAGCGTTCCTGAGTCCTTCCCCGCCGCGTTCGACCGCTTCTGGCAGGGTAAGTATACCCTGGAACAGATGCCCGAGCTTGATCAGTTGGAGGATCGCGGCGCGGAACGCTTCCTCACCTGGTTCGCCTTCGATGCGCGCGACGCGGGCGGGCGCACCCTGGTGGAACGCCTGGCCGAAGCGGAGGGCTTCACCGCCGACCCCTTCGAGCGGCGGCTGCTGGATCAGTGGCGCGCGGTGCGCCTGGGGGCCTATGTGGTGGAGGAAGTGCGGAAGGGCCAGGGGCTTACCGCGCGCGACTTGCTCACCGGCGAGCGGCGCCCCGTCGCCGACTACCACGCCTCGAAGCGCCTGGCGCCGGGCGAGGTGTTCGTCGGCCACCTCGTGCCTGCCGACACCGCCCCGGGCGCGACAACGCCCACCTGCTACCTGGCCGGCGCCGCCGCGCACCTCACCGAAGACACTGCCGCGAAGCTGCTCGAGTTTGCCGAGTTGCACCTTGCCGATATGCGCCGCGCCAACCCTCAGGCAACCTGGGCCGACCTGATCGCCGAACGGAGCGAGGTGCTCAATCACTTCGTCATGGCCCTGCCCACTGAAGAACGCGACCCGACGATGCTGGATCGGCTGATCAGCGAGGGACGGATCGCCCTGCAACTCACCGCCGAGAGCGTCGCGGCCCTCCTCGGCCGCGCCCCCTCCGGCACCGCCGATGAGGAGCGCCGCCAGGACCAAAACTCTTCAAATCAACTAACGTGAACATACGCTCTCGGAGCGGGGTGTGGGGAAACCAGGTTTCCCCACGCCCCCGCCCGCGGGAGGGCCAGGCCTTCACGCAGGGGGATGCGGAAGCCCGGTTTCCCCATCCCCCTGCCGGCGGGAGGGTTTGGGAGGGCGCAGCCCTCCCAGGAACAACCGTATGTTCATTGCGGCGTTGTGCGGCCCCTCCGCTTACCACCCGCCCGCCTGCCTGAAGGCGTAGGCAATCCCGTCCTGGAGCGTGCCGCGGGTCAGGATGCCCCCCAGATCCACACCCAGATGCACCAGCGTCTGCGCGACTTCGGGGCGGATGCCCGTAAGCACCACCTGCGCGCCGAGCAGGCGCACCGCTCGCGCCGCCTGGATCAGCGTGTTCGCCACCTGGGTGTCCACCACCTGCACGCCGGTGATGTCCAGCAGGGCGATGTCGGCGCGGTGCTCGGCAACGCCCTCCAGCAACGTCTCGATCAACTGCAGCGCGCGCTGCGTATCCACCGAGCCGATGATCGGCAAGAGCACCACCCGCTTCGACAGCGGCAGCAGCGGCGTGGACAACTCGCGCAGCGCGTGCTGCTGCGCTTCGATGATCCGCTCCTGGAGGATCAGCCGCTCTTGCTCGGCCAATCGCCGTTCGGTCAGATCGTCGCAGATCACCAGCAGATAGGTGGGCCTGCCCCGCTCGTCGTAGAGGGGGACCTTGGTCGTCCGCACGATGCGCTGGCCGAGAGTGGGGCTAGTTACCGTCTCTTCGGGGATCACCTCGGTGAGCCTGTGGTCAAGCACCTCGCGATCCCTGGCCCGGAAGGCATCGGCCTGCTCGCGTGGGAAGAAGTCGTAGTCGGTCTTGCCGATCACGTCCTCGGCGCGCAAGCCGAACAACTCTTCGCTGGCCGCGTTCCAGAGGACGAAGCGCCCATCGCTGGCGGTCTTCAACAGCACGGCTACCGGCAGATGGGCAAAGAGCGTCTGGAACAACTGCTGGCTTTCCCGCAGGGCCTCTTCGGTGCGCTTCAGGTCGGTAATGTCTTCGTAGGTGCCAAGAATGCCGATGACGTTGCCGTGGCCATCGCGCAGAGGGATCTTGTTCGTGCTGGCCCACGCGACCCGGCCATCGGCCTGCGTCTGGGTCTCGACGATGTGCAGCACCGGCTCGCCCGAGTCCATCACCTGCCGGTCGAAGGCGCGGTACGAGTCGGACTCCTCTCTGGTCCAGGGCAAATCATAGTCGCTCTTGCCCACCACCTCGGCCGGTGACCCTAATCCGGCGAAGCGGGCGAAGGTCATATTGCAGCCCTGGTAGATCGAGTTGCGGTCCTTCCAGAACACCGCCCCCGGCAGGCTGTCAATGATCAGTTGGAGCCGCTCCCGCGCCTGGCGCAACTCCTCTTCGACCCGCACCCGATCGGTGATGTCGGTCGAAATGCCGCTAATGGCGAACGCCTGGCCATGCTCGTCGTACATCGGCACCCGGATGGAGAGAAAGGTGTGCATGCCATCGGGCATCGGCACCACGTCTTCCTGCACCACGGCCTTGCCGGTCCGAACGGCTTCCTGTTCCGCGGCGCGCCACAGGGCGACAACTGCTTCGTCAAAGAACTCGCTATCGGCGCGCCCGATCAGGTCGGCAGCCGGGTGGCCGACGGCGCTGGCGGCGCGCTGGTTGAGCAGAATAAAGCGCCCCTCAAGATCTTTGATGTAGATCGCCGCCGGCGAGGTGTCGAGCACATGGTGGAGAAACTGCTCGCTGCGCGCCAGCGCGGCGGTGCGCTCGGCCACCCGTTGCTCCAGTTCGGCGTTGAGACGGCGCAGTTCCTGTTCCACCCGCTTGCGTTCGGTAATGTTGTCGAACATCACCGCCAGTTCGTCGTTCGGCAACGCAACGGCGCGCACCGCGAAGGCGCTGGTGATGACCCGCTCGTCGCCGTAGGTCACCTCGAAGGCGAGGGGTTGACCGGTGCGCACGACCCCGGCATAGGCCTGGGGCACGCCCTGTTCGCGCAGCCCGGGGAAGTTTTCGTCAAGCGTTTTGCCGATGACCTCTACCGGACCCACGCCGGTCATTTCTTCGACGATCGGATTGGCCGCCACCATCCGCAGCGTCCGGTCGTCGTCGCGATCTTCCAGTCTGTAGACATGGATCCCCAGGCTGAGCTGGTCAAACACCGCCCGGTAACGGGCCAGTTCGGCCCGTAGCACCTCGTTTTCTGCGCTGAGCGTCTCGGCTATGGTAGGATCGTCGGCCATATGTTGCTGCTTTCTGTTGCCCTACCCAGATGCAACCGACTGTGACCATTGTAACTCACGCCTGTAACCACCAGACCACACGCAAGCGCGTGACGCATTGCACAGCCTTTTTTCCGTAATTGCAAAAGTTGAATAATTCCCGACTTAAAGCATAATAAGAGAAGCTGAAGATGAGGAGGACTGCGATGGCGCGCCCGATCGAGTTTGTGTTGATCCTGGGCCTTCAACGCTACAGCCACGACCTGTTCCGGCAGGCCGAGGCCCAGGTGCGAACCGAGGTGCCGGAGTTTACCCTGCATGTGTTCGAGGATCGCGACGTGCAACGGCGCCCGGAGGAGTTGGAAGCAGCAATCGCTCGCTGCGCCTGCCTGATGACCTCGATTATCACCCTCCCCGAAACCGCCGAGTGGCTCGTGCCCACCGTCGAACGCCTCGACCCGCCGGTGGTGTTCTGCTTCGAGGGTCTCCCCGAGGTGATGCGCCTGACGAAAGTGGGCAGCTACGCTATGCGCGGCAAAGGCGGCGGCATGCCCAAGCCGGTGCAGAACGTGGCTCGCCTGCTGGTCGGCAACCGCGAAGAAGACGCGCTGTATGGGTATGTCAAGCTCCAGAAGATCACCTCGAAGCTGGTCAATTTCCTGCCGGGCAAGCGCCTCAACGACTTCCGCAACTGGACCAACGTTACCACCTACTGGAACAACCGCAATGTCGCCAATACGGCGAACATGTTCAAGTTGATCCTGCGCGAGTACTGCGGGCTGACGAAGCTCCACGTGCCTCCCGCCATGGAACTGCCGGGAATGGGCTTTGCCCATCCCGACGCGCCGCGCTACTTCGGCAAGCCCGAGGAGTATCTACACTGGGAGAAGGAGCGCGCCCGCGCCCGCGGCAAGGGCGCCCGCGCAACCACGCCCCCCCTGGGCACGGTCGCGGTCCTCTCCTTCCGCGCCCATATCCTCGGCGGCACCCATTACCATGCCGACCTGGTGCGCGCGCTCGAGGCCGCCGGTCTGCGCGTGTTGCCGATCTTCGTCCAGGGTATCGAGAGCCATATCGTCGTGCGCGAATGGCTCACCCGGCTCACTGTGGACGCGGTGATCAATACGATGGGCTTTCCGCTGGTGGGCGGCCCGGCCGGCTCCACCAAGGCTGGCCTCACCGTCGCCGTGGCCCGCGACCTGCTCGGCAAGCTCGATGTTCCGTACATCGTGGCCTCGCCGCTCTTTGTGCAAGATGAGGAGCACTGGCGCGAGCACGGCGTCGGTCCCCTTCAGGCCACCATGCTCTACTCGCTGCCCGAGATGGACGGCGCGGTGGCCCCCGTCGTCCTTGGCGGCATGCGCGGCAGCGAGATCGGCACCGTGCCCGACCGCCTCGAACGGCTCGCCACCCTGGTCCGCGGGTTCGTGCGCCTGCGCCATACCCCCAACCACCAGAAGAAACTGGCCCTGGTGGTCTACAACTATCCCCCTGGACAGGGCAACACCGCCACCGCGGCGCTGCTCGATGTGCCCGCCACGCTGATCGCCCTCCTCGACCGGCTCAAGGCCGCCGGCTACACCGTCGGCGAGTACCCGCGCGACCCGGCGCAACTGGCCCGCTGCCTGGAGGCTTCCATCCGCGCCGATCTGCCCGAACTGCCCCCCGGCCATCCGCCGGTGTCACGCCCCGTGGCCAGCCGCGAGCACTTCCATGCCTGGCTGCGGCCCGGCGATCAGGAGCGCATCAACGACCGCTGGGGGCCTTTCCCCGGCGATCTTGCCCCCGCCGGACGCGACGCCGTGCGCCTCGGCGGGATGACCCTGGGCAATGTCTACATCGGCGTCCAGCCGATGATCGGGATGCCCGGCGACCCTATGCGCCTGCTCTTCGACCGCGAGAATACGCCGCATCACCAGTATGCCCTGTTCTACAAGTACCTGACCGAGCAGTTCGGCGCCCACGCCATCGTCCACGTAGGCATGCACGGCACGGCGGAGTGGATGCCCGGCGTGCAACTCGGCGTCACCGAGCGCTGCTGGCCCGATGTGCTCCTGGGCGCCGCGCCCAACTTCTACATCTATCCGATCAACAACCCGGCCGAGGCCAACATCGCCAAGCGCCGCGGTTTCTCGGTGATCATCGGGCACGCCATTCCACCCTACGGCCGCGCCGGGCTGTACAAGGAACTGCAGGCCCTCAAGGACGTCCTCGAAGAGTATCGCGAACGCCCGGTTGAGGATCTCGAGACGGCGATTACGCAGAAGATCGAACTCCTTAATCTCGATGTGGAACTGGCGCGCCATCAGGACGAGCCGTTCGCCGACTTCGCCGCGCGGGTCTATGCCTACCTGCGCGATCTGGAGACCACGCTCATCACCGATAGTCTCCACATCCTGGGCAGCGCCCCGCCCGCCGAAGAGCAACTGACCCTGGTGGTCGAGGCGCTCAAGATCCCCCGCGATGGCAACCCTGGCCTGGGCGACCTGGCTATGAGCGCGGTGACCGGGCGCGCCGCCGGCGAAGGGCAGGCCCAGGACGGCTACGCCGCCCTGCTCGGCCGGGCGCGCCGGGGCGACCTCGCCGCGCTGCACCTGCGCGACCGCGTCGAGACCGTCTGCAACGAGTTCGTGCGGCGGGCCGTGTTCGAGAACGAAGCGCCCGAACGGGCCTGGCAGGCCGTTCTGGGCATCAGCGAGGCCGGCGCCGCGGCCTGGAACATCTTCCTCGCGCCGCTCACCGAGTTGGGGCGGGCCATGCTCGCCGCCCTGCGCGATAATACCCAGGAACTGGACTTCCTGCTCCGCGGCCTCGACGGGCGCTACATCCCCGCCGCTCCCGGCGGCGACCTGATCCGCGACGGCCTGGCCGTCTTGCCCACCGGGCGCAACATTCACGGCCTCGACCCCTTCCGCGTACCCTCCGATAGCGCCTACCAGCGCGGCGCGCGCATCGCCGAGGCGCTGATCGCCGCCCATCGCGCCGAACACAATGGCGAATACCCCGAAACCATCGCCCAGGTCCTCTGGGGCCTCGACTCGATCAAAACCAGGGGCGAAGCCATTGGCACCGTCCTTGGCCTGATCGGCGCCCGCCCGGTCAAGGACGGCCAGGGCAAGGTGGGGCGCTACGCCCTCATCCCCCTCGAAGAACTGGGCCGCCCACGCATTGACGTGCTGATGACCGCCTCGGGCATCTTCCGCGACACCTTCGCCGGCACGATCGATCTGCTCGACCGCCTGGTCTGCGACGCCGCCCGGGCCGAAGAGCCGGAGGACCTGAACTTCATTCGCAAGCACGTGCAGGCGCTGCTCGCCGAGGGCAAGAGCTGGGAAGCGGCGACGGCGCGGATCTTCACCCAGGCCGAGGGCACCTACGGCACCGATGTGGACGAGGCCATCGAGGGCAGCGCCTGGGAGGACCGCCGCGAACTCGAGGAACTGTTCATCAAGCGCAATGCCTACGCCTTCGGCGGAGAGAAGGCCGGCGCCGCGCAGCCCGAGGTGCTGCGCTCCCTCCTCAAGACGGTGGGCCGCGTGGCCCAGGAGATCGACTCGGTCGAGTACGGCTTGACCGATATGCAGCACTACTACGGCTACTCCGGTGCCCTCAAGGCCGCCGCCGAACGCGCCACCGGCAAAGCCGTGCCCCTTAGCTATGTCGAGAGCTTCACCGCCGAGACCCGCGTGCAGAGCCTGGAACAGGTGCTGCGGGTCGAGTACCGCACGCGCCTGCTCAATCCCAAATGGTACGAAGGCATGCTCAAGCACGGCCACAACGGCGCCGCCGAGATTGCCCACCGCTTCACCTATATGCTCGGCTGGAGCGCCACCACCAGCGCGGTGGACAACTGGGTCTACGACCAGGCCGCGGCAACCTTCATCCTCGATGATGCGATGCGCCAGCGCCTGGAGGCCGCCAACCCCGAGGCCGCCCGCAACGCCGTCGGGCGGCTGCTCGAAGCCCACAGTCGCGGCATCTGGCAGACCGATGAGGAGACCCTGGAGCGCCTGCGCGCCCTCCACGCCGACCTTGAAGATCGCCTGGAAGGCGTGCGTTAAGCCATGGCGCGCGCCCCGGTTGCGGTTGGCAGGGGGCACGGGGAGAGAAGGGCTCCCTGTGCCCCCGCGCCTCCGTCGAACGGCAGCCCGGCAAGCCGCGCAGCGCCACGATGTCCAGGGGCTATTTCTTCCGCCGGCGCCGGCGCACATGCCAGCGCCACACGGGGTGGCGTTGCGGCACGGGCAACGACGCGGGCGGCGGAGGCGCGGCTGGCGAAGGCTCACCGGCCGGGCGCAGCGCGGGTTCGGGCGCGGCAGCGCCTTCATCGCCCACCCCTTCTCCGTCTTCCCGCTGCCCGTGCCGTTCTTGCTCCTCGGCCATGCCTGCCCCCTGGCCCGCTCGCTGCAATTGAGGTGTTCGATGGTACAAACGCGCAGGGGATCAGACGTGTTGCAACGTTGACAAAAGTGTTATGTACGACCTCCGCCCGCAGGCCGGGGCGTGGGAAAACGGGGTTTCCCCACGCCCCTGCGCGCGGGCTGCGCCGCCCAAACCCCTGCGGGCGGGGGCACAGGGAAACCCGGTTGCCCCACATCCCTGCGCGCGGGTTGCGCCCGCTCAACCCCTCTCGCGGGCGGGGGCGTGGGGCAACCCGGTTTCCCCACATCCCTGCGCGCGGGCTGCGCCTCCCAAACCCCTGCGGGCGGGGGCACAGGGAAACCCGGTTTCCCCACGCCCCTGCTCCAGCAGCCTATGTTCACGTCAGCACCCTTGGTGATCAGGAGGATTTCTCTATGTGGCCCGAGTTTAGAGGTAAAGTCGTATTAGTCACCGGCGCCGCTTCAGGCATCGGGCGCGCCTCGGCCCTCGCCTTCGCCCGCGCCGGCGCGAAGGTGGTGGTCGCCGATGTGCAGGTCGAAGCCGGAGAAAAGACGGCGGCGCTGGCCCGCGCCGAGAACACCGATGCGATCTTCGTGCGCGCCGACGTGTCCCGGCGCGCCGACGTCGAGGCAATGATTGGCACGGCTCTGGAGATGTATGGCCGGCTCGATATCGCCCACAACAATGCGGGCATTTCTGGCCCCCAGGCCCTGCTGGCCGACTATCCCGAAGAGGCCTGGGATCAGGTCATCGGCATTAATTTGAAGGGCGTCTGGCTGTGCATGAAGTACGAATTGCAGCAGATGCTCCGGCAGGGCGGCGGAGCGATCGTCAACACCTCCTCGACCGCCGGACAGGCCGGTTCCCGGGGGGTCTCGGCCTACGTGGCGAGCAAACACGGCATTGTCGGGCTCACCAGGGCCGCCGCGCTCGAATATGCGCGCAACAATATCCGGATCAATGCCGTGTTGCCCGGCACGATCCACACCCCGTTGATTGACGTGTTCACCGGCGGCGATGAGCGCCTTCTGCAACAGTTCGCCGAGAGCGAACCGGTGGGCCGCCTGGGTACCCCCGAGGAGGTGGCCTCGGCGGTGCTCTGGCTCTGCTCCGATGGCGCCTCGTTCGTCACCGGCGCGATGCTCGCCGTAGACGGCGGGCGCCTGGCCTGAGTCTTGTCCATGATGGCGCTGCGCGGCCTGTCGCGTTTCCGTTTCCTCCCGCGGCCGGGGGGATGGGGGAACCTGGTTTCCCCTACCCCTGCGTGAGAGCCAGGCCCTCCCGCGCGCGGGGGGACGGGGGAACCGGATTCCCCTACCCCTGCGTGAGAGCCAGGCCCTCCCGCGCGCGGGGGGATGGGGAACCCGGGTTCCCCATCCCCTGCGTGAGAGCCAGGCCCTCCCGCGCGCGGGGGGATGGGGGAACCGGGTTCCCCCATGTTCACGTTAGATCGCATCTTATGAAGAGTTACGCGGCGATCTACGCCGTGGTCCGGCAGATCCCCTACGGACGGGTGTGCAGCTATGGCCGGGTAGCCGTTCTGGCGGGGTATCCCGGCCACGCTCGTCTGGTGGGCTACGCCCTGCACGCCCTCCGCGCCTCCGGCGTAGACGACGTGCCCTGGTGGCGCGTCATTAACCGTAACGGCTTCATCAGCAACGCCTACGAGCCGGCGCTGCAACGGGCGCGCCTGGAAGCCGAAGGCGTCCAGGTGGACGCGAGTGACCGCGTGGATCTGGAGCGCTACCTGTGGGATGGTGCGGGCCAGTAGGGGCAAGAACCCTTCCACCCTGGCGTGGCAGGGAACGGTCAGATCAACCCGCCCCGCTCCACCAGGTGCCCGATGAGCGCCACGGCGGTTCGCGGGTCAGCGCCCACCCGCAGCAGCCAGGCATGCTCGCCGATCAGCCTGGCAAGCGGCGCCACCGCGCCGGGGTCAACCTCCAGCGCCTGCGCCGCGAGGGTCAGCGCCC
>DAOTYR010000525.1:0-6616 GCA_034434655.1 Chloroflexaceae bacterium | reverse complement strand
GAGTTGCTTCGAATCCGGTCATCGTCTCCCTTGCCTTCGTTCTATGACGCACCCTGGCCCCGCCAACGCTGTCGTTCAGCGCGGATCTACGCATTGCATCGTCACAGCTTCTGCTGAGATGTGACTGCAAAAGTCGTTGCAGACGGAGCAAGGCAAGCATAACCGTGACGGATCACGAAGCGATGAGCGTGTGTTGCGTGAAGGTGACAGATTACTTAGGAGTCTGGCGCAGAGCAGGGTCTGCGCAGCGCCGCCTCGCGAGACCATGATTCGGCAATCAGATCATCAGAAACCGGATTAACCGTGGAGTCTACGGCGAACGATAGGTTGGATTTGATCTGGTTGGTCGTAGAGGTGATACATTCTTTATGCTGCGAAACAATGACAGGTGGAGGGGCGCGGGGAGGCTGCGCCTCCCCGCACGCCCCGCGGCCCCACCCCGTGGGAGGGGGTGGGCGGGCGCAGCCCGCGCGCAGGGGGAATGGGGCACCCGGGTTGCCCCATCTCCCCACCCGGTGGGAGGGTTTGGGCGGGCTACGCCCTCCCAAGAAGAACCTTTTTTCATCTCGTCGGTGTGCGGTGCGAGTATGGACATCTAACGTGAACATAGGCTGCTGGAGCAGGGGTGTGGGGAAACCGGGTTTCCCCACGCCCCCGCCCCGCAGGGGAATGGGGAAACCCGGTTTCCCCATTCCCCCACCCGCGGGAGGGTCTGGGAGGGCTGCGCCCTCCCAGGAACAACCTTATGTTCATCGCGGCGTTGTGCGGCGGAGCCGCATGGAGGGCTGATATGATCATCCGGCCAACAGTGCGACAATCCGATCCCGGAAGCGTTTATACTCTCAGGCTGAAGGCCATCCTGGAACGGGCGACCGGAGTGAATATGGCCCCGCATGGCGTGAAGGCGCAGCTCTCAGGCAGATCCCGCAACTTCTCCTCGTAAGGGAGGCTCAGAAGGGCGGAGCTGCCTGCCATCCCTGCCGAGACGCGGTCTCGTTGGCGTAAGCATTCGTGGACACAAACAGGCTTGAAATCTCGCGGAGTGTGTGATGCGATACCGAAAGACGCTCTGGGCGCTGCTGGTGGCGCTGGGATGCGCAGCGATTGTGGCCCTGCCCCTGATGCTGCGCGCCGCGGATCAGCAGCCGTTCGCGGCCGAGGCCTTTCGCGAACAGTGGCGCCGCACCGACGCCCTGGTAGCCGAGGGACGCGCCGAGTACAGTTGGTACTGGGGGCCGGCCCCGCGGAGCGCGCCGCTGCTCGAACGCGACGATGACGCCCCCGGCGGCCGGCGCCTGGCGGTCTACTATGATAAGGGTCGCATGGAACTGCCCCTGCCGCTGGCCGGCGCTCGCGCCGCAAGCCAGACCAGCTTCGGGCGTCTGGTCGCCGAGATGGTGAGCGGCAACGTGCAGCTCGGTTCGCAACGATTCGATCCCGGCCCGCCGGCGCTGATCCCCGTGGCCGGGGATCTCAATGACCCTCTGGCGCCGACCTACGCTGTCTTTGCGCGTCTGATCGCTCCGGCGCCGCAGCGCGCCGATCGTCCGGGCGAGTCGCTCGACCGCAGCGGCGCCGCGCGCGCCCGTCCGGAGCTGGCCGCCGCCCATCCCGAGACCGTCTACGCCGCCTACGACCCCGTCACCGGTCATAATGTGCCGCGGGTGTTTACGTCCTTCCTCGAACGTCGCGGCCTGGTCGAGACGCCTCGCGGGCGGAAGGTCGAGCAGATTATAGACCCGCTCGCCGTGGTTGGCCGCCCGATCAGCGAGGCCTACTGGACCGATCTGCAGCTCAATGGACGGGTGACGCCGGTGCTGGTGCAACTCTTCGAGCGGCGGGTGCTGACCTACAACCCGCTCAATCCTGCCGGCGCGCAGGTGGAGATGGGCAACGCGGGGCTGCACTACTACCTCTGGCGCTACGGCGGCATCCAGCCGCGCTCGGCGCGCCAGGAGGAACTGCTGGCCCACTTCGAGAACGGTGAGCAGGCGTTGAGTGGGAACTACTGGTTCAGTTTCGACGACCGCGGCAGTGGCGGCGCCTCGGTAGCCAGCAACCGCCTGATCGCCCCGGGCGCTGCCGCAAGCGTGCAGGCCATGCGTTTCGAGTACGTTCTGGCCGACGCCGGGCCGGTCAACTTCGTCGCTCTGGCCGTTAATCTCGCGCCAGGCGATGGCCCGCGCGACCTGCGGGGCGTCACGGGCATCGGCTTCTGGGCGCGGGGCAGCGGGCGCTACCAGTTGCGCCTCAACAGCGCCTTGACCGACAAGCCGTTCACCACAACCTTTGCCGCTCCCGGCGACTGGACCTGGATCGAGATTCCCGTCAATGAGTTGCGCAACGCCGATGGCGTTGCCCTGGAAAGCGGTCTGAGCGCCGCTACCCGCATCGAGGTGCGCCCCGCCCGCGCCCCGCAGACCGGCTTTCTCGATCTGGACGACCTGGCGCTCATTCGTGGCCCCGTCCGCCCAACCGTGGTCCGTCCGGGCCTGCCGCTGATTGACGATTTCGAGGACGGCGACCTGCGCTCCGTGCTCGATACGGAGTGGTTCACCTACAGTGACCGGCAGATCGGCGGTTCTTCGGTGGCCGAACTGGCGGTCGTTCCCCGCGAGAACGGGCTGGCGCTGCGCTTTCGCGGCTCATTCAACAACCCCTGGGGCGAGTCGTACCTGGGGATGGGCCTGCCGCTGGCCCCCGCGGGGCAAACGCTCGACCTGAGCGACTATGCGGGCATCGAACTCAGCCTGCGCACCGACGGGCAGAACTATCTGCTGCGCTTCACCTCGGCGGCCATTAAAGACGATCGCCAGTACCAACTGGTGCTTGTCGCCCCGCCGGAATGGATGACGCTCTACATCCCCTTCTCACTGCTCCAACCCGCCGGTGTGGGCCAGACGATCCGCTGGGAGACCGCGCGCACACAGATCGAAAACCTGATCATTACGCCTGCGGATCGGTTCAAGGCCTTTCAGTTGTTGATTGATGACGTTCGCTTGGTGAAACGATGACCCGTAAGGCATGTTTCAAAACCTGCGGTTGGCGCTTGACAGTCTGGCGGGGAGGCGTGGTGGGCCAGGCCCCTCCACAACCTCCCCCGTGATCCCGTATCGAGGCAAACTGTCACGTGCATTTGAAACATGCCTGAGTCTGCGGGCAGCAACGAGAGCAAGGGGAGTTCGGCGCGCGCCTTTAGAGGCTGGAGCGGGCGGGGGGCGTCCACGGGAAGGGGGCGTGGGGATACCGGGTTTCCCCGCGCCGTACGTGTTCACATGCCTCCCGGGAGCGTGGGCAGCTTGCCCGCGGAGACGCGACGCGGGCGTCCCGCCCTCGCTCGCAGGCGCGGGTGTTACCCCAGACCCCCATGCGGCTCCGCCGCACACCGACGGGATGAACGTACGATTGTTCCTGGGAGGGCTACGCCCTCCCAGACCCTCCCACCGGGTGGAGGGATGGGGAAAGCCGGGTTCCCCACACCCCTCGCCGAGGGCTTATGTTCACGTTAGGAGTGAACACTTACCCCGCGACCCTGCTGATACACCGGAAGGGAAAGCTACGACTCGGTGATCGTAATCCCCAGGATGGTCTCGCCGGGACGGGCGAGATCGGCGGGATTCTGCGGGTCGCGCAGAGGGATGCCGTTCACGATCTCCTGGCCTGCGATCACCCGCCCGAAGATCGTATACTGCCCGTTGAGCCACTCGGCCGGGCCGGTCGTGATGAAGAACTGCGAGCCGGCGCTATCGGGGTCGGCGGAGCGAGCCATGGCGACGATGCCCGGCTGGTCGAAGGCCAGCGTATCGGTGAACTCGGCGGGGATGCTGTAGCCGGGGCCGCCGGTGCCGTCGCCGAGGGGGTCGCCGCCCTGAGCCATGAAGTTGGGCAGCACGCGGTGCCAGGTGAGGCCATTGTAGAAGTTGTTGCGGGCCAGGAACACGAAGTTATTGACGGTTTGCGGGGCGATCTCGGGCAGCAGTTCGATGACGATCTCGCCGCGCGGGGTGAGGATGGTCGCCTCATAGCGTCGGGCGGGATCGATGGTCATTGGCGGCGGGGCGCTGAAGGTGTACGTGGTGGCGGTAGGCAAAGCGCCAGGCGCCGGCGCGCTGGCGGGGGCGGAGGTAGGGGCGCTGGCGGGGGCCGGGGTTGGCGCGGCGGCTTCGGGCGTCTGCGCGCGGCTGATGAGCAGGCCGGCGATCAGGCCGAGGATCAGCAGCACGACTACCGCGGAAATGATGCCCGGCACGGGGCTGGCCGGGGAAGTGGTCGTTTTACCTTTGGAACGAGACTGGTTCACGGGTGTTCCTCACGATGCCGGACGGGCGAGCGACGACGCATGCGACACAGCGGCTGCATTATAACACGGCGCAGCATCGCCGCGCCGTGGTGTGGGGATGACCATACTTCCTGGGAGGGCGCAGCCCTCCCAGACCCTCCCACCGGGTGGGGGGTATGGGGAAACCCGGTTTCCCCATCCCTCTGCGCGAAGGCTGCGCCCCGCAAACCCTCCCACCGGGTGGGGAGGATGGGGAAACCCGGTTTCCCCATCCTCCTGCGCAAAGGCTGCGCCCTTACCTTCCCGCGGGCGGGGGGATGGGGAAACCCGGGTTCCCCATCCCCCCGCTTGAGGGCGTAGCCCTCCCAAACCCTCCCACCGGATGGGGGTGTAGGGAAACCGGGTTTCCCCATCCCCCTGCGCAAAGGCTGCGCCCTCCCCAACCCTGGCGGGGGTATGGGGGAACCTGGTTCCCCCATGGTCACGTTAGCCGCCCATACGGCTCCGCCGCACACGAACAGGATGAACATGAGATTCTTCCTGGGAGGGCTGCGCCCTCCCAGACTCTCCCACCGGGTGGGGTAGGGGGAAACCAGGTTTCCCCCTACCCCTGCGTGAGGGCCTGGCCCTCCCGCGGGCGGGGGCGTGGGAAAACCCGGTTTCCCCGCACCCCTCGCCAAGGGCGTATGTTCACGTGAGACGGTCATGCGCATGGCGCACACCGCCCGATGCAACCGGCCCCCTCCCTGACCCTCCCCCACCGGCAGAGGGAACCTGGCTCCTCCCCCCAGCGGGGGGAGGCTGGGAAGGGGGTCTGAACGCTGGTTTCAAAACCTGCGGTTTGCGCTTGACCGTCTGGCGGGGAGGTGTGGAGGGGCCAGGCCCCTCCATAATCTCCCCCATGGTCCCGTGTCGAGGCGAACGGTCACGTGTGTTTGAACCATGCCTTAGAGGACAAACGAGGCGCCGATCATAACCGCCAGGAGGATCCCGCCGATGATCGCGATGCGGATCAGATCCTGTTGCACATAGGCATAGTCGCGAGAATAATCTGGCGGCTCAACGGTGCGCGTAACGGTAGGACGGCGCTGCGGGCTGCGAACTGGTTGGCGGCGACGGGAAGCGCGCGATGAACTGGCCATAGAGAACCTTTTTTCATCCCGTTCGTGTGCGGCGGAGCCGCATCGGCGGCTCATGCGATTATACCATATGCCCATGAAGCGCATTGGAATCTTTGGCGGCGGGCAGCTTGCCCAGATGCTCACCCAGGCGGCCATCTCGCTCGGCCTTGAAACCACGATCTTCGAGCGCGTCCCCGACAGCCCCGCGGGCCGGCTGACCCGGCGCGAGATCGTCGGCGCGTGGGACGATCCCGCGGCGCTCGCCCGTTTCGCTGCCCAGAGCGACCTGGTGACCCTCGAGAACGAGTTCGTTGACGCGGCCATCCTCGCCCAACTTGAGGCGCAGGGCGTTCCCGTGTGGCCTGCGTCGGCGACGGTGGCGGTGGTGCAGGACAAGCTGCTCCAGAAGGAACGCATTGCCGCGGCCGGGCTTGCCTTGCCGCCCTTTCGCGACGTTTCAAGCCCGGAAGAAGTGGTCGCGGCAGGGGCCGTCTTTGGCTGGCCGATGGTGCTGAAGGCTCGCCGCAACGGGTACGATGGCTATGGCAACGCAACGGTGCGCCACGCCGATGAGGTGGCCCCGGCATGGGAACGCCTGACCCGTAACGGCAGCCCGCTGCTGGTGGAGGCCTGGGTGCCCTTTGTTCGGGAGCTGGCGGTGATGGTGGTGCGCGCCCACGATGGTGAGACGCGCGCCTATCCCGTTGTCGAGACGGTGCAGCGCAATCACATCTGCCACATTGTGCGCGCGCCGGCCCCTATGCCCGCCGCTGAAGCCGCCGCGGCCACGGAACTGGCCCTGCGCGCCGTGGAAGCCGTAGATGGCGTCGGCATCTTCGGCGTCGAGTTGTTTGAACTTGCCGATGGACGCGTGCTCTACAATGAAATGGCCCCGCGGCCACATAACTCCGGCCACTATACGATTGAAGGCTGCGTCACCTCGCAGTTCGAGAACCATCTGCGGGCCGTGCTGGGCTGGCCGCCAGGACCGACCGACATGCGGGCGCCCGCGGCGGTGATGGTCAATCTCCTCGGCACGTATCATGGCCCGGTGCGTGGCGATGTGCTGCGCGATGCGTTGGCGGTGCCGGGAGCGCATGTGCATCTGTATGGCAAGCGCGAAAACCGTATCGGGCGCAAAATGGGGCACATCACCGCCCTCGGCGCCACGCTGGCCGAGGCGGAGGCAGTGGCGCGCCGCGCCGCAGAGGGCGTA
>DAOTYR010000524.1:0-2968 GCA_034434655.1 Chloroflexaceae bacterium | reverse complement strand
CCCTCCCGCGGGCGGGGGGATGGGGGAACCCGGTTCCCCCATCTTAGGCAAGGGGACGGGGCCACCCGCTTTCCCCGATGATGGAATCAACCCTATGGTATAATCGTCACTATGGAGCAACGCCGGTCCTCCAATGAGGACGTGGCCCTCCCACCGGGTGAGGGGATGGGGAAACCCGGTTTCCCCACATCCCTGCTTGAGGGCTTTGCCCCCTCCACTGCACACGTTCTGTTACGTAACGGGCCGCGCAGCGAAACCATGCCTCCACCAGAAGAAAGCATGACCTATGGCCATACGGCGCGTTTTCCGCATTGATAACGAAGAGGACAAGAAAATCCTCAAGACCCATTGCCGCCCGGTGAAGCTGCCCGACCCGGGCCTGAAGCGCCTGGTGGCGGACATGTTCGAGACCATGCACGCCAACAACGGGGTGGGTCTGGCGGCGCCGCAGATCGGGCTGCCCATCCGCCTGTGCATCGTCGAACTGCCGCCAGAGATCGAGGAGCGCGAGGACGGGACCACCGTGGTGCTCGCCCCGGCGCAGCAGTTTGTGTTGATTAATCCGAAGATCGTAAAGAGCAGCGGCGAAGAGGTGTTACGCGAGGAAGGCTGCCTGAGCCTGCCCGGCTGGTACGGCCAGGTGCCCCGGCAGACCTGGGTGACGGTCGAGTTTCAGGACCTCGGCGGGAAATGGCTGCGGCTGCGGCGCGCCGATGGGCTGCTCGGCTGGGCCATCCAGCACGAAGTCGACCATCTGAATGGCATTCTGTTCACCGAACGCATTCGCGATCTCTCCACCCTGCGCGAGGTGAGCCGAACCCCCGAGAGCAACGAAGTAGCTGCATAGCCATGAACATCGCGATCCTCGCCGATATTCACGCCAACCCCGCAGCGCTGCATGCCGTCATCGAAGATATTGAGTCCTGGTCGCCCGATCTGGTGGTCGTCGCCGGCGATATGGTCGGGCGCGGCCCCCTGTCGCGTGTGTGTCTCGAACTGGTGTTGCGCATGCATGACGAGCGCGGCTGGCGCGTGATCCGCGGCAATCACGAGCGCTACGTGCTGCTCTACGAACAGGAACGCCAGCGCCCCGACTTTCCCACCAGCGGCCCGCAGTTCGAAGTGAGCCGCGTGGCAGCCTGGACCCACGGCCAGGTTGCCGATATGATCCCCCAGATCACCGCCCTCCCCGAACACCTCATCCTCGACCTCGACGGTGAACGCCTGGCGATCTACCACGCCTCGGTGCGCCACGACCGCGACGGCATCTACCGCGGCGCGCCACTCGATGAGGTGCGCGCGCAGATCGATCCCGCGGCGGCGGTCTTCTGCGCCGGCCATACCCACACCCCGCTGGTGCGCCAGGTGGACTCAACCCTCGTCGTGAATACCGGCTCGGTGGGGCTGCCCTTCGATGGCGACACCCGCGCCGCGTACGCCCGGCTCACCCGTGGGCCGCGGGGCTGGCGGGCCTCCATCCGGCGCGTGCGCTACGACGTCGGCCTGACCGAACGGGCCTTCGCCGAGAGCGGCATGCTGGAGGCGGTGGGGTCCTACGCCCACTTGATGTTGCGCGAACTCCGCACCGGGCAGTCGTACCTGTTCGATTTCATCCCCGCCTACCATCATCGCATTCTCTCCGGCGCCATCAGCCTGGAAGAGGCCATCCGCGATTTCCTCACCCGGGTCGAGCGAGCCGCCTGAGGGGGTGTGGAGGTGTAATCCAGACAAATGGCGACTCCACACCCCCATAACACCTCCACACCTCCACACCTACCCCTCCCCCACCCGCTGCCCGGCGGTCGCCTCCAGGGCGGCGACGAGGCCGGCGAGCAGGGCATTGATCGGCGTCGGCACGCCCAGACGGGCGCCTTCGCGGGCCACGGCGCCGTTGATCGCGTCGATCTCCGTCGGCGCGCCTCGCAGCACGTCTTGCAGGGTCGAGGAACGATTGGCCGCCGTGGCGCGGGCCACAGCGAGCGCGTGTTCGACCGGGTCAGCATAGGGAAGATGCACGCCCAGCGCGGCGGCCACCTCCGCGGCCTCGCGCGCTGCCGCCGCCAGCAACTCACGCGCGGCGAGCGCCTCGACGAGCGCGCCGTTGGGCACGCGCAGCAGCGCCGTCAAGGCATTGATCCCCGCGTTGACGATCAATTTGCCCCACACCAACCCCGCGACATCCTCGCGCACCTCGGCGGGCAGGCCGGCACGGGTAAACAGGTCGGCCAGCGCGACGGCCATGGCCCGGTCAGGAGCGGCGCCGAAGAGCGTCGGCCCCTGACCGGCGTGACGCACGCGCCCCGGGCCGAGCAGCGTGCCCCCCAGCGCGGTGACCCCCTGGCCCACGCGCTCCTCGCCCAGGGCCTCGACCAGAATCTCGCGATTGCCCAGACCATTCTGGAGCGTGTAGGCCACCCCGGCGCCGGCCAGCACCGTCCGGGCGACCGTGGCGGCCCAGGGCGTCTGCCGGGACTTGACCAGCACCAGGGCCGCCTCAACCGGGCCAGCCAGCGCCGGGTCGCTTACGGCGCGCACCGGGCGCGCCGCCTCGACGCCCTCGCGCTCGCAGCGCAGCCCGTGGGCGGCCATGACCGCCACGTGCTCGGTCCAGGGATCCACCAGCACCACATCGGCCACCGCCGAGAGATAAAAGCCGATCACCCCGCCCAGGGCGCCGGCGCCGATCAGAGCTACGCGCATGCGAATCACCTCCGCAGTCGTAACGTGAAAATAGGCTCTCGAAGAGGGGCATGGGGAAACCGGGTTTCCCCATACCTCAGCGGACGCGGGCCGGAGGCCCGCGCACCCAGGCCCCGGCCCCTGGGAGGGTGTGGGAGGGCGCGGCTCTGACAACCTTGTTTTCACCACGGATGACCCGGATGGATGTGGAGCAGCCAGGGTTCCCCGCACCTATTACAATCGGTAGATCACCTCACCCGCGGCATTGACCAGCACGTAGCCCTTGCGG
>DAOTYR010000523.1:0-8260 GCA_034434655.1 Chloroflexaceae bacterium | reverse complement strand
GGCCCCTGGGAGGGTTTGGGAGGGCGTAGCCCTCCCAAGAAGAACTTTTTTCATCCCGTTCGGGGTGCGGCGCAGCCGCATGGACGCCTGACGTGAACATACGCCCTCGGCGAGGGGTGTGGGGAAACCGGGTTTCCCCCTACCCCCGCGGACGCGGGCCGGAGGCCCGCGCACCCAGGCCCCGGCCCCTGGGAGGGTTTGGGAGGGCGTAGCCCTCCCAAGAAGAACTTTTTTCATCCCGTTCGGGGTGCGGCGCAGCCGCATGGACGGCTGACGTGAACATAGGGGAACCCGGTTCCCCCATCCCCCCGCCCGCAGGAGGGTTGGGGAGGGCTACGCCCTCAAGGTATGGGGAAACCCGGTTTCCCCACGCCCCCGCCCGCAGGGGGGAGGGACAGGGAGAAGCCGTGCCCCCAGGCTCCTGCTCGATGGGAGCGTTCGGCGGGGCTTTACGCCCCTCGCAACGCTCCTCTATGGCAACAATCGGCTGTAATGATGCTACTGCACTCCCCCGTGGGCGGTGCGGCCACGACACTGGATGTGCAGAGGGTTGCGCCAGGCAGGTGAGGTCGTCATTGATGAAACCGTCTGCAATCCGGTTGCCCGTGCCCGCACCATCACCATTCTGGATGGCCCTGAGTCTGGCAACGCTGACGCTGATCGCCCTGGCCGATACGATCGCGCCATTGATGCCGACCCTGGCCGCGCTGTATGTCCTCCCGGTTCTGATCGCCATCTTTGCGCGGCGGGTCTGGTTCATCTTCGCCGTCGCGATCCTGGGCATCCTGCTGTGCGCCGCCGTGTACGCGCTGGCGCCGTCTTCCGAGCAGTGGTCGGTGTACGCGCTGATCAGTCGCGGGAGCGCGGCGGGCAGCCTCCTCGCCGCGGCCGGCCTGGGCATGGCCCTGCTTCGCGCCCTGGAGCGGAGCGAGACGCAGCGACGGGCCGCCCAACAGCAGTATGACCTGCTGCGCGTAGCTACCGAGGCGGGGCGCCTGGGAGGCTGGATCATTCACCTCCCCGCCGGGCCGGTGCAGTGGACGGACGAGGTAGCGCGGATCTACGAAGTGGACCCGGCAGCGCCGCCCAGGACGCTGGATTTTGAGCGCTTCATCGCCCCTGAGCATCTGGAGCGGATGCGGGCCTGTTTCGAGCGCTGCGCCCGCGAGGGCGCGCCCTATGACGAGGAGTGCGAGATCATCACCGCCAGCGGACGGCGCCTCTGGATCTTTACCTTTGGCCGCGCCGTGCGCGACGCTGCCGGGAAGATCGTCGCGGTGCAGGGCGCGATTCAGGATATCTCAAACATCAAGGAGATGGAGGCCTCGCTCGCCCGGAGCGAGACGCGCTTCCGGCAGTTTGCCGAGACACTGCCATTGATCTTCTGGACCACCGACGTCACGGGGAAAGTTGAGTACATGAACCGTGTCATTGCCGACCTGTGCGGTCCGCAGGCTGCGGCCCAGGCCCTCGGCGACGGCTGGCTCAGCCTGTTGCATCCGGACGATGTAGACGGGGCGCGCGCAGCCTGGGAGCAGGCGCTGCGGGCCGGCGTGCCGTCGGAGACGGAGTTTCGCTTCCGCGCCAGGGACGGGAGCTACCGCTGGCACCTGGCCCGCGCCGTGCCCATCCGCGACGAGCAGGGCCAGATCGTCAAGTGGTACGGCACCTCTGCCAATATTGACGAGCAGAAGCGGATGGCCGTCCGTCTGCGAGCGATTCTGGAAAGCATCACCGATGGGTTCGTGATCCTCGACCCGGATGGGCGCTTCGCGTATCTCAATGCGCACGCCGAACGCATCCTGCTCGAGAGCCAGGCCGATCTGCTCGGCAAAACGATCTACGACGTGTTTCCTCAGATCCGGGGAACGCTCTTCGAACAGGAGTACACCGCGGCGCGCGCCACGGGGCGGGCGGCGCACTTCGAGGAGTTCTTTCCCCGACGCCAGATGTGGATTGATTTCAGCATCTACCCCTCAGAGGAAGGCGTGGCGATCTATTTTCGCGATGTGACCCGGCGCCGGGCCATGGAGGAGCAGTTGCGCCTGCTCGAAGCGGCAGTGGCGCGGCTGAATGATATTGTGATGATCACCGAGGCCGAGCCGATTGATGAACCCGGCCCGCGGATCGTCTTTGTCAATGACGCCTTCGAGCGCGTGACCGGATACACGCGGGCCGAGGCGCTCGGGCGCAGTCCCAGGCTGCTGCAGGGCCCGCGCACGCAGCGCGGCGAGCTTGATTGGGTGCGCGCCGCGCTGGAACGGCGCGAGTTTGTCGTGGCGCGGGTGATTAATTACAAAAAGTCTGGCACCGAATTCTGGAATGAGTTTAGTATTATCCCTCTGATCAACGGCCAGGGGCAGTGCACGCACTTTGTTTCGATTCAACGCGACATTACCGGGCAAGTGGCGCTCGAAGAACAGTTGCGCCAGTCGCAGCGCCTGGAAGCGGTGGGCCAGTTGACCGGCGGGGTGGCGCATGACTTCAACAATCTGCTCACGGTCATGCTTGGCAATGCCGAACTCTTGAGCGAAGCCCTGGCCGGCAACCCCGATCTGCTGCCGCTGGCCAGGATGATCAGCGCGGCCGCCCAGCGCGGCGCGGCGCTCACTCAGCACCTGCTGGCCTTTGCCCGGCGCCAGGCCCTCGATCCGCGCGCGGTGGATGTGAACCGGCTGATCACAGGGATGGACGAACTGATCCGTCGCGCCCTTGGCGAGCACATCGCGATTCACCTGATCCTCGCTCCTGATCTGTGGCGGGCGCTGGTTGATCCGGCGCAACTCGAGAGCGCGCTGCTCAACCTCTGCATTAACGCCCGTGACGCTATGCCGACGGGCGGCACCCTGACGATTGAAACCGCGAATGCGCTGCTCGATCAGCAGTACGCCGATCGCTCCGCGGAGGTGACCCCCGGCGCCTACGTGCTGGTCGCGGTCTCGGATACCGGGACGGGCATTGCGCCGGAGCATTTGCCGCGCGTCTTCGAGCCGTTCTTCACCACCAAAGAGCACGGCAAGGGCAGCGGCCTCGGCCTGAGTATGGTCTACGGCTTCGTCAAGCAATCGCAAGGGCACGTGACGATTTACTCCGAGCCGGGTCAGGGAACCACGGTCAAGCTGTATCTGCCGCGCACCGTCGAGGAAGTTGCCGGCTATGAAACCGGGGTCGAGGGAGCCTGGCGGGGGGATGGCGAGACCGTTCTGCTGGTCGAAGATGATGAGGCTGTGCGTCACTTTGCCCGCCAGCAGTTGACGAGCCTGGGGTACCGGGTGCTGGAGGCCGGGACGGGCCCGGAGGCGCTGGAGGTTGTGCGCGCCCACGGCGAGATTGCCCTGCTCTTCACCGACATTGTCATGCCTGGCGGTATGAGCGGGCGTGAGCTGGTCGAGGCGGCGCGCCAGGTGCGCCCGGGGCTCAAGGTGCTTTATACGTCGGGCTACGCCGAAAACGTGATTGTGCACCACGGGCGTCTGGATCCGGGCGTGCTGCTCCTCAGCAAGCCCTACCGGCGCGCCGATCTGGCGCGGAAGGTGCGGGAAGCGCTCCTGGCTGAGGCCGAGGGACAGGGGATCAGGGAGCAGGGCTTATGACCAGCAGTATGTCGCGCAGACGTCTGTTGATCCTGGATGACGATCCGCTGATCGGGCAGACGATCACCGCAATCGCCGCGTTGGCGGGGCTAGAAACGCGCTATACCCCACACCCTGAGGAGTTCTTTCGCGCCGTCGAGGAATGGGGCCCGACCCATATCGCTCTGGATCTGCTTATGCCGGAGATGGACGGTGTGCAGGTGATCCAGCGCCTGGCGTTGCACGGGTGCGGGGCGGCGATCATCATCACCAGCGGCGTCGGCGCGCGAGTGCTCGATGCTGCCGGGCGTCTCGCCGCCGAGCATGGCCTGAACATTGTCGGAGTGGTTTCCAAACCCTTCACGCCGGCGCGCCTGCGCCAGTTGCTGCTCAGCGAGGTCCCCAGTCCGCCGGGTCCCGGCGAGCACGGAGGGGCGCAGAAACAGACACCTGCGCCCGCGGCGGCGCCCAGTGTCGAGGAGTTGCGGAGCGCCATCCTTAGCGGGGCGATCGTACCCTACTTCCAACCAAAGGTCGTCTGCGCCACCGGCGCCCTGGCCGGTTTCGAGGTCCTGGCGCGCTGGCGCCATCCCGAGCAGGGTCTCATTCCTCCGGCTCGCTTCATTCCGCTGGCCGAAGCCAGTGGTCTGATTGACGAACTGACGTTGCATGTGGCCGATCAGGCGCTGCGCTGGTTCGCGCTGTCCTGCGCCGCCGGCAATGGAACCGGCCCCGAAGCATCCTCCGCTGCCCCCGGCGCGGGGGTGCAACTGGCAGTGAACATCTCGGCGCGCACGTTGAGCAATACCGCCCTCTTCGACCAGATACGCGAGCGCTGCTTGCAACTGGGTATTGCCGCGGAGCGCCTGAGCTTCGAACTGACCGAGAGCAGCGCGATGGACGATCCGATCGCCTCGCTCGATCTGCTTACCCGGCTGCGCATGCAGGGTTTTCACCTCGCCCTCGACGATTTCGGCACCGGCTTTTCGTCTATGCTGCAACTGGTGCGGCTGCCCTTCTCGGAGATCAAAATTGACAAATCCTTCGTGATGACGGGGATGCAATCGCAGGAGTCGCGCACGGTCACGCGCTTTATCGTTGACCTGGGGCGCAGCCTGGGGCTGCGCTGCACCGCCGAGGGGGTTGAAGACCTGCGCGTGCTGGACTATCTGCAAACGATTGGCTGTGATATGGCGCAGGGCCATGCTATCGCCCGGCCGATGCCCGCCGATGCGGCCTTGCACTGGATGCAGCAGCGAGTGTCGCTACGCTAGACCCCCACGCGGCTGCGCCGCACACGAACAGGATGAACACAGGTTGTTTTTGGGAGGGCTTTGCCCTCCCAAACCCTCCCACCGGGTGAGGGGATGGGGAAACCTGGTTTCCCTATCTCCCTGCTTGAGGGCTTTGCCCTCCCAGGTCCTCCCGCGAATCATCCCATGGTTCAGTCTCATCCTGGTAAGGAGCATGCGCATGTCCGATCCTGGCAGCATCCGCGCCGAGGAGCGGCGGCAACCGGTCAATCTGGCGCCGTTCGGTGTGGGCCTGGGGCTGTTTGTTCTCCTCTTCGCCGTGGGCAACGCCATCGGCGGGGAGCCTGGTCAGATCATGGCCGCCAGCGTCAACACGCTGCCGTTCGCCGTGCTGGCGGTGCTGGCCTACCTTGGCGGCGAGCGCCCCAACTGGGCCTGGGTCGCCACGGCGCTCTGGCTAACGCTGATGGTTGGCGGGGTCAGCCTGATCGCCCTGGGTCTGTCGCTGGACGTGCTGGCCGGCGGCCGATTGAGCGATGCGGGCGCGTTGCCGGCCCTGGCGCGCGCCGATCTGGCGCGCCTGGGTCTGGTCGGGCTGGGTATCATGGGCAGTATTGCCAGCGGCGCGCTGCTCATCCTCCCCGCGGCGCGCCAGGCGCTCGCCCGGATCGTGCCCATCAATCCGGCGTCATTCGTCCATGCCGTCGCCCTGGTTGCCGTGGTCACCATCGGGTTGATCGCCGTGGTCCCGCTGGTGGTGCTCGGCGCGCCGCCGTTCCTGACCCTGGTGGAAGATCTGGCTGGCGATGCGATGGGGCGTGACACGGCCGGATTGCTGCGTGATCAGATCTACAGTCTGATCTGGACCATTCCGGCGGCCATGCTTGCCGTTGGCTTCGGTATCACCCGCGATCTGCGCGAGGCGTTGGCGCGCCTGGGGTTGACCCGCCCGACGCCGCGCCAGGCCCTGATCGGGCTGGGGTTGGCCCTGCTCCTCGCCGGCGCGGTGCAGGTGATTGGCATGGGCATCGAGTGGCTCTGGGGGTTGATGGGCTGGCCGATGACCGACGAGGAGGCCTTCGACCAGTTGTTTGCCTTTGCCATCAACCCGGCTGGCGCGGTGGTGATCGGCATCTCCGCCGGGTTGGGGGAGGAACTGGCCGTGCGCGGCGTGCTGCAGCCACGGCTGGGGTTGTGGCTCTCCAACCTCTTCTTTACGAGCCTCCACGCCTTCCAATACAATTGGGACGCCCTGTTGATCGTCTTTCTGGTCGGCGTGGTGTGTGGGCTGGTGCGCCAGCGCAGCAGCACCAGCGTGGCGGCCATCGTTCACGGGGGGTACAACTTTACCCTGATTATGCTGGCGACCCTGGGGGTGGGAAGCTGACCGCGCGGGGGCGCCGGTGGCCCGACGCCGGTTGGGGAGGATGGGGAACCCGGGGTGCCCCATGCCCCGGCCCGGGGGCGCCGGTGGCCCGACGCCGCTTGGGGGAGGATGGGGAACCCGGGGTGCCCCACGCCCCTGCCTGCGGGCAGGAAGCCGGGATTTCCAGGCCCGCGGTCGAGCAGGCCCCGCGCGGGAGGGATTGGGAGGGCGCAGCGCTCCCGATCCTCTCCGCGTGACGGGGAAATCGGAGGTTCCGGCGCGCCCGATGGCATTGCGATAGCCCTGCGCGGCCTGACAGGGCTAGGTCAACGTCGTCCGCCCGGCGACTGAAGACGCGGGCTAGCCGATGCAAAGCCCGCCTGCGCGGGCTCGACAGGCCACGCAGGTGGCCTTCGCACCAGGAGCCGAGGTGTTATGGTCTTTGAGAAATTCATCCGGTATGCCGGGCTGGCCGTGGGGCTAAACCCCTCGGCTACAGAATGCGAAGCCCGCCTGCGCGGGCTAGAGCGGATGATGTATTCAAAGACCATGACGCCCGCGGCACGGCCGATCAACTGGACGTTGACCCAGTTCTGCGCGGCCTGCCTGCAGCGTTGACGGCGCGCTTCGCGCTGGCTATAATGCCGCCGGAGGATCGCGCGCAGGGTAGGGCCATGAAACTGATCGTGTTCGTCACTGACGATGCCCATGCCGACGTGAGCGTGGACACCCTGGTCGGGCAGGGCTTTCGGGTCACGCGCCTGGCGACGACCGGCGGCTTTCTGCGCCGGGGCAATACGACCCTGCTCGTCGGCGTCGAGGATCAGCAGGTCGATCAGGCCTGCGATCTGGTCAAGGGCGTCGCCCCTGGCACCCTGGCGATTATTATGGACCTCGAGCGCTACGAGCGTCTGTGAAGATCCTCTACGTCGCCGCCGGCATTCCGGTGCCGGGGGCCCTCGGCGGCAGCACCCACGCCTACGAGGTGGCGCGGGGCCTGGCGCGGCGCGGGCACGAGGTGCACCTGGTGGCCGCGTCGCGCGAGGGCTGGCGCGGTCTGGCGCCCTTCGCCCGCCCGGTCTCCTCACGTCTCGACGGCATCTACCTGCACCACCAGGACGTGCCCAGGGCCCTGAGCCTGCTCGGCGCGGGGCCGGTGCTGCGTCTGGCGCGCGCCGTGCGCCCCGATGTGATCATGGAGCGCTACTACAACTTTGCCGGGGCCGGCATCCTCGCCGCCCGGCGTCTCGGCGTGCCCGCGCTCCTGGAAGTCAACGCCCTGATCGTTGACCCGCCGGCGGTGTTCAAGCGGCGCCTCGACGATATGCTGGGCGGCCCGCTGCGGCGCTGGGCCGAGTGGCAGTGCCGCGCCGCCGACCGCATCGTGACCCCGCTGCACACCACCGTGCCGGCGAGCATCCCTCGCGCCCGGATCGTCGAATTGCCCTGGGGCGCCGATGTGGAGCGCTTCGCGCCCGTGGCCTGGCAGCGCCGCCAGATCCACTCCCCGCCCAACGTGGTCTTTCTGGGTTCCTTTCGCGCCTGGCACGGCGTCGTTGATGTCGTGCGCGCCGGGCTGCGCCTGCTCGCGGGGGGCCACGACCTGCGCTTCACCCTGATCGGCGATGGGCCGGAGCGGGCCGCCGCCGTGGCCCTCGCCGCGCCGCAGGCGGAGCGTTTCACCTTTACCGGGGCCGTGCCCTACGCCCGCGTGCCCGAACTGCTCGCCGCCGCCGACGTGGGCGTGGCCCCCTTCACCACTGCGCCCCACCCGGCCCTGCGCGCCGCCGGCTTCTTCTGGTCGCCGCTGAAGGTCTACGAGTACATGGCCGCCGGCCTGCCCGTGGTGACCACGGCCATTCCCCCGCTCACCGAGATCATCCGCGAGGGCCGCGAGGGCGCCCTGTTCCCTGAAGGCGACGTGGAGGCCCTGGCCGCGGCCATCGCCCGCGTGCTGGCCGACCCCGCCGCCGCCCTGGCCATGGGCGCGGCCGCCCGCGCGCGGGTGGAGGCCCACTACTCCTGGCAACGCCACTGCGCCGAGTTGGAGCGGATCCTTGAGGGTCTAA
>DAOTYR010000522.1:0-12706 GCA_034434655.1 Chloroflexaceae bacterium | reverse complement strand
CCCAGGCTCGTCGCGCATAGGAGGGCAAGACGCCTTCGCTCCCAGGAACAATATGAACACTTACCCGTGACGGGTCACTTGGTTTCGCGATAGACCACGTGGCGGCGCAGGATCGGGTCGTACTTGCGCAACTCAAGGCGGCTGGGGTCGTTGCGGCGGTTCTTCATGGTGGTATAGGTGTGGCCGCTCTCGGTGCTCTTGAGTTTGATGATAATGCGATTGCCCTTCTTGGAGGCCATGGCTTGCATTCCTTCTTTCACACAGCAAAACAGCGCCAGAGTGGCGCGCTACAGGGGATTGTAGCATACTGTGAAGGGTGAAGCAAGTCTGGTTGCCAGGTAGGGCTACGTCAACGTTCGGTTGATTGGCGGTGCCGTGGGCGTAAACGCCTCGGCTACGGTGTGCAAAGGCCACCTGCGTGGCCTCGTGAGCCGGCACAGGCCGGCTTCGCAGCATGGTGGCCCGCGGCGTATGGGTATTGAGCCATTCATCCGCTAAACATCGTCCCTTGGAGCGGGGTGTGGGGAAACCTGGTTTCCCCACCTTCAGGCTGCGTCTTTGCGAAACACGACGCGAAGAGCGCTATCCTCGAAGTAGGCGTCCTGGGCGCGCAGCCGCGCCAGGGACTGGGGCAAGACGATGCGGTGGCGGTGCCAGCCGACGGAGATGAGCAACTCATCATCGCTCTGGGCGAGATGGATCTGGTCCTCGGAGGCGAAGGGCAGCGGGACGATCAAATCGTAGCCGCCGTTCATCTTCTCAACCCGCTGCACCGGGCCGCGGTAGAGAAACTCCGCGGGATCGCGGTCGTGGAACAGGCGCTCGGCCAGTTGGTTGAGCAGGTCGGGGCCGATCACCTCGCGATCGAAGTGGGGGGCGCGCAGGATGGGCAATGGCTCGAACATCTCCTCGACCTGGGGCGCGTACTCCTGCTGCATGGCGCGCCAGGCGGCGAAGTGGCGATCCACATCCGCGGGCAAGATGCGGTTCACCACGACCGCATCCACGGCATAGCCGAAGAGCGAGAGGTAGGTGAGGCTCCGCTGGGCCTCACGAATGACCATCTTCTCCAGGTTCATCACGATGCGCGCGGTCGTCACCTGCTGATCAGTGAGGATATGGCGCACATCAACCAGCGCGTCGATGGCCTGTTGGGCCGAGGCCAGCACCTCATCCTCGGCGATGGGCATATCGGTGACCCGTCTGGCCACCGGGCGCACCACCTTGAGCAAGGCCCGCGCGATGGGGAAGAGGCGCGCGATCCACCAGCGCATAATGTCCGGCAGCGACAGCAGCCGCAACGTTTCACCGGTAGGTGCGGCATCAACCACGATGACGTCGTATTTCTGCTCGTCGTAGTGGCGCTTGATCTGCAGCAGGCTGAAGAGTTCCTCGGTGCCGGGGATGACCGACAACTCGCCCTGGGCGATGGTTTCGACGCCCTGCCAGGCCAGGAGTTCAGCCAGGTAGCGCGAGACCTGCCCCCAACTGGATTCCAGTTCGTGGAGGGCGTTGATCTCCTGGGCCCAGAGGTTGGGGAGCACCTGGATTGGTTCGGCCCGTAGTTCGATGCCGAGCGAGTCGCCAAGAGAGTGGGCCGCGTCGGTGCTCAAAACAATCGTCCGATAGCCGCGTTGCGCGCAGCGAAGGGCCGTAGCGGCAGCCACACTGGTCTTGCCGACACCGCCCTTTCCCGTGTAGAACAAGATACGCATGCAGGACCTGTCTCTAGGGCACGTTATGTACGTATAGTACACGCCGACACGCTTTTACGCAACCAGGGCAGCCGAAAGTTGTGAAACCGTTACGTAGGTGGAAGGGCTACGCTTCGCCCCCGGCGCGCCCGTGGGGCGACCACTGGCGCGTGCCGGGAGTTGGAGCGCGTTCCGCAATCTCCACTTGTTCCCACCAGGTCTGGACCACGGCCAGGCTGGCGCCGTACCAGGGTTGTCCAGGGCGCTGGTCGTGGCGCAGGCCAGGGATAATCACGCGGCGCGAGCCTTCGAGCAAGCCGCTGGCCAGGGGCACGACGCCATCGCCCCACTGGGCGCCTTCGCCGGTGATCAGGGTGTAGCTTTGCCAGGCGCCCCGTTCGGGCGGCGAGCCGTGGCGGTTGCCGAAGATGCCTTTGCCCATGATGCTGACGTAGCGAATGAAGCGCCAGTACGTGCCGGGATACTGCTCCTGGACGAAGGCGATCTGATTCAGGCCGCCCTGGCGTCCACGGCGGGTCGTGCTGTGGGGCGTGCCGAGGGTGACCAGGGTGCTCACGCGCTCGAAGCCGTTGTAGACCAACCCGCGGGGGCCGTAGGGCCGGTCGCCGAGGTAGATGCGGGCCAGGACACCGCCGGCGCTGTGGGCGACAATCGTCAGGTGGCGGGCCCGATGCGCGGCGAGGGTGGCGCGCACGGCCCGATCAAGGATGCGCAGGAGGGCGCCGTAGCTATCGCTGGCGACGACGCTGGCCCAGTCGAGCAGGCCAATGGGCGCGATGGCCACAGGGCGGCCGCTGGCTGTGGCAAGATGGCGGCGCAGGCCCTCATACTGAGGGGCGCTGCTGCCGAAGCCGCCGACAATGAGGATCGGCTCGGCGCTCAGGGTCTCGCTCATTGTTCTTCTCGTGGCGCCCCACGGGTCATACGGGCGCTCCCGGAGCCTCCCGCGCGGGGCCGGTGTTCACCCCAGATGTCCATGCGGCTCCGCCGCACAACACCGCAATGAACATACGGTTGTTCTTGGGAGGGCTGCGCCCTCCCACACCCTCCCACCGGGTGGAGGAATGGGGCAACCCGGTTGCCCCATCCCCCTGCGTGAGGGCGATGCCCTCCCACACCCTCCTGCGGGCGGGGGTAGGGGGAAACCCGGTTTCCCCATTCCCCTGCGGGACGGGGGCGTGGGGAAAGCCGGTTTCCCCCATCCCCCTACGTGAGGGCGATGCCCTCCCACACCCTCCCACCGGGTGGAGGAATGGGGAAAGCCGGTTTCCCCATTCCCCTGCGGGGCGGGGGCGTGGGGAAAGCGGGTTTCCCCACCCCCGTTCCTCCGAGAGCTTATGTTCGCGTCAGGCGCCGGGCGCCCGGCCCGAGATATACCCCCCCAGGGTATGTAGGCATGGGTGGCTTTCCCCACCCAATCGGGTACACGCAGCACAACCCATCCTGAGCGTTGTGATCTCAGATCGATTCTGGCATACTTTCGATAAGCACAAGTTTCGCGTAAGCTGATCGCGCTGCGTTCGCGCCAGATGCCTTTCTGGTAGGGCGTCAGGGAGGGGCTGCGTCGTTTGAGGCCCCCCTTCTTCTGCGCCCTTTTGAGAAGTTACCCATGTGAGATCTGACAGGTAAGGCATAGTTCAAAACCTGCGGTTTGCGCTTGACCGTCTGGCGGGGAGGTGTGGAAGGGCCTGGCCCCTCCACAATCTCCCCCGTGGTCCCGTGTCGAGGCAAACGGTCACGTGCGTTTGAACCATGCCTGAGCGCCAGGACGCCGCAGGGTGAACAGGGATAGCCGCTGCGCCTCCCTGTCAGATCCTGGCCCTTTCGCCGAGCGGTTCCGTCCGGGGCCGCGCAGGGGAGCGATGCGGCGCGCGCGACAGCGGCGGTCATTGGTGGCTCGCGAAGGCGGTAGACGGCAGCGATGGAGTTGACCGCGTCACTCAAGGAGCTGCTGATCGAAACGGCGCGCAAGCTCAAGGGGCGCGATCGCCGGCGCTTTATGGCGCTCACCGTCAAGGAGCTCGGGCCGGGCGGCCAGCGTCTGGCCGAACGCGAACTGGGCTGGAGCCGGGTGACCATCCGCAAGGGCCTGCGCGAGCTGGAGGCGGGGGAATCTGACCAGCGCCCGCCCGCGACCCACGGGCGGCACCGCGCCGAAGAGCGGCTGCCACGGCTGCTGGCCGACATCTGCACGGTGATCGAACAGCAGCGGCGCCTCGATCCCGACCCGCAGTGCCTCAGTGAGCAGCGCGTGGCCTGCCTGAGCGCGGCGGAAGTGCGCCGCCGCCTGATAAGCGACTTTGGCTACACCGATGCCGAACTGCCAACCGTCCAGACGATTGCCGCCAAACTCAAGAGCCTGGGCTACTACCCCCGGCGCTCGCTGCACACCCAGGCGCCCGTCGCACCTTCCCGCCGATCGACGACCCAAAAAACCATCTATCCCAGCCCTCCATCGTCCGATGGCATTGAAGGGTAGAATGGCATATGCCAATCGCATCCTCACGTTCACAATAGCAATATAATCTGTCATTATACTGCAAAGTTGGGATAACTTGTTCTTTTATGCTCCAGAGTTATCAGTATATCGCACGTAAAGTTGTCAACTCACAACTAAACACGGCGGATGATAGTCTTGAAAAAGATTTTTCCCCTGCTATATTTCGGCTCAACGACGGTGCGAACACCAACCTCCGATTGTGAAACAAATAACGCCGAAAAGGACGACTCCCGAAGGGGTATAATATCAAACCCCGTTCGCTAGTGTGCATCCTTTTCACGCGGAAGGACCAGCGGTCCTTTCCGAGTATCTTCTCGCGCACACGAAGGCGGCGGATTTGATATAACTCCGGCAGGATCGGCCGTTTCGGAACCACGTTAGCGAGGCCGCAGCAGCGAACCGGCATGCTTTCGCCTGCGAGTCTCCTCGAGCGGCGGCGATAAACGGTCATGCAACGAAGGAGCAGAGGTTATGGAAGGTGAGCTGAAGGCATTCGTCGAGTCCCTTGAGCGCAACATGACCCCGGAGGACGTGATTACGCTCGAAGCCTGCATGGATTGCAAGCTGTGCGGTCATGCGTGCGCCTGGTACCTCGCAACCGGCGATGAGAAGCTCCACCCGACCTACAAAACCGAACTCATCCGCGATGTGTACCACTCGTACATGACCCTGGAGGGCCGTGTCGCCACCGCGCTCGGGCTGCGCAAGGCGCCGACCCTCGAGGATGTCCGCGAGCGGATGCAGGCATTCTGGCAGTGTACCGCCTGCGGGCGGTGCACCCTGACCTGCCCGCTCGGATTGAGCACCCGGCGCATCGTGCGCCTGGCGCGCGCGGCCTATACCGACGCTGGTCTCAGCCTTGCCAATCCGACTATCAAATCCATCGTTGACAACACGGCCAGTCTGAGACACAGCTTTGGCCTGACCATGCCCCAGGTCATCGGGCGCGTGGGTCTGTTCCTCCAGAATGAAGGCATCGAGGTGCCCGTGGAGGTGCACGGCGCCGATATGCTCTTCGTGTGTCCGGCTGCGGGCAACACCAAGATCCCCGATTACGGGATCAAGCTGGTCAAGATCCTCAACGCCGCCGGGGTGAGCTACACCGTTTCGCCGCGGGTGGTTGACACCGGCACCGAGATTGACCACATCGCTGTGCACCACCAGCTCTCGCGGGTGATGCTGGAGGAGTGGGAAGAGGAAGCGGATCGGCTGGGGGTGAAGCAGATCCTGCTGGTGGAATGCGGGTGCGACGCCCGCACCCTCTATGCCGAGGCCTCCGAGGCCCTCGGGCGGCCCTTCAAGTACCCGGTGGTCAGCGTGGACGCGCTGATGCTGGAGCTGATCAAAGACGGCCGCCTGCCCGTCGAACCGGTGAACACCCGCATCACTCTGCACGACCCCTGCTACGCCACCCGCCTCTCCGGTCTGGGCGAGCTGTTCCGCGAGATCTTGAGCTTCGTCACCACTGATTTCGTGGAGATGACCCCCAATCGCGAGTACAACTACTGCTGTAACGGCGGGGCGGGCGGTATGCGTCTGCCCGAGAACACCGAGCTGCGGCGCAAGATCTCGGTGCTGAAGGCCAACCAGATCCAGCTCACCGGCGCGCAGTGCGTCACAACGCCGTGCGTGGTTTGCTCATTGTCGCTGGAGGACACCTGCAATGTCTACGGGCTGGCGCAGCCGGGCGAGCGGATGGTGCAGGTGCTGTTCGAGGTGGTCTACGATGCGATGGAGCAGGCCCTGGCCCGCCGCGGCGAACTCGAGCGGATGTACATGCCCGCCGAGTTGATCGGACGGGACCCGGACTACTTCGACGCGCACAGCATAGGGGGCCGCCTGGCAATGCTGGCGCACCGGCCCGACTTCGGCGACCTGGTGGACTGGCTGGAGCAGGACCCGATCGTCAAGCGTTTTGCCGCCACGCATCCGAGCGTGATGGATCAACTGCGTGGCCTGCGCGAACTGGCCGAGTGCCCGAACTGTTGACAGAGGAAGGAGGCCCTGCGATGCTGATCACCATACTGGATATCCTTGCGCCCATTGTCTTCACGATCTTTCTGATCGGGCTGGGATTGCGCCTGGGTCGTCTGCTCAAGGCCCTGCTGTTCCGCCAGCACTTCCGTGGCGTGACGCCGAACTTCATCGGCGCCCCGCCGCGCATGCCGCTAGGCGCGGCGCTCAAGGCGGTGCTGCTCGGCCCGTTCGCCCACTTCCACCGCAAATCCAACTCGCTCTGGGGCTACGGCCTGATCGCCTACCATATCGCCATCATCACCGAGGTTACCGGCTACACGCTCTCGGCGCTGATCCTGGGCGCGCGCCTGCTGGCGGGCCAGCCCGTGCCCGACGTGGCCCGGCACCTCGAACATAGCCACAACATCAGTCCCTCTAACCTGCTGGCGATCATCTTCGGGAACGGCGAGGCCCTCCAGTCGCACTTCCTCTTCGGCGGACTGGCGCCGATCTTCGTCGGAGTGACCTGGGTGGCGGTCGGCTTTGCCGTGGTCGGGAACATGGCCCTGATGATCACCTTGCTGCGGCGGCGCAGTTCGGCGATCGTCGCCGATATGGACGAGGCCTCGCGAGGGGTGCGTGTGCCCGGTCGCCGGCCCTGGGACCGCATGCTCGTGCGGACGCTGATCTTCTGCATCATCTGGACGGAGCTGTTCGCGCGGCTGGAACTCGTGCCGGGGATCGTGTTCGTGCACGCGGCGCTCGGTCTGGCGCTCTTTACGCTCTTCCCCTTCACCTACCTCTTCCATATGGTCTACGGCTTCTTCGCCGTGGCCGTGGCCACCCGCCGGCGGATAGTGGGGACGATTGCGTAGGTGTGGAGGTGTGGAGGTGTGGAGGTGTGGAGGTGTGGAGGTGTGGAGGTGTGGAGGTGTGGAGGTGTGGAACATGACGACGATCGAACACCTCCTCACCTCTACATCTCTCCACCTCTCCACCTCTACATCTCTCCACCTCTCCACCCCTCCACCTCTCCACCCCTCCACACTCCCCTACCCTCCCTGGGCCGGTTGCTTCGACTCGGCCAGGAGCTGGCGCAACACATACTGCAAGATGCCGCCGTGGATGTAGTACTGGAGTTCCTGGGGAGTGTCAATGCGGGCGATCACCTCGAAGGTCGTGACCGTATCATTGTCGCCGGTAGCGCGCACGGTCAGAGTGCGTCCAGTGGCAAAGCCCGAGGCCACGGCCTCCGGGAGGCCGAGAATATCGTAGACTTCGCGGCCGGTCAGGCCCAGGCTTTCGGCGTTCTCCCCCGGCTTGAATTGTAGGGGGAGAATGCCCATGCCGACCAGGTTCGAGCGGTGGATGCGCTCGAAGCTTTCGGCAAGCACCGCCTTGATGCCCTGGAGGTATGGCCCTTTGGCTGCCCAGTCACGGCTGGAGCCCGAGCCATACTCCTTGCCGGCGATGACCAGCAGCGGCGTCCCGTCGGCCTTGTAGCGCATCGCCGCGTCGTAGAGGGGAAGAATCTCGCCGGTGGGCAGGTAGGGGGCAAACCCGCCCTCCGTGCCGGGGGCCAGGCGGTTCCGCAGGCGCACATTGGCGAAGGTGCCGCGCACCATCACCTCATCGTTGCCGCGGCGCGACCCGTAGCTGTTGAAGTCTTTCGGCTCGATGCCGCGCTCGATCAGGTAGCGACCGGCGGGGGAACTGGCTTTGATGCTCCCCGCGGGCGAGATATGGTCGGTGGTAATGCTGTCGCCGAGCAACGCCAGCACCCGCGCGCCCTCGATCTCGGATACCCGCGCGGGCGGCTCCTCGGGCATCTGGTCGAAATAGGGCGGCCGGCGCACATAGGTGCTCTGCGGGTCCCAGGCGAAGCGGTCGCCCGTCGGCACGTCCAGGTTCTCCCAGTGCTCGTCGCCGACGAAGATCTGCGCGTAGCTGCGCCGGAACATCTCCGATTGGATCGCCGCGTCAATCGTCTGCTGGATCTCGGCGTGGCTCGGCCAGATATCCTTGAGGAACACCGGCTGGCCATCGGCGCCCACACCCAGGGGCTCGCTGGTCAGGTCAACATCAATGCGCCCGGCCAGGGCAAAGGCCACCACCAGCGGCGGGCTCATCAGGAAGTTGGCCTTCACCTCCGACTGCACGCGGCCCTCGAAGTTGCGGTTCCCCGAGAGCACCGAGGCGACCACCAGATTGCCCTGCTCGACCGCCTGTGAGACCGGCTCGGGCAGGGGTCCCGAGTTGCCGATGCAGGTGGTGCAACCGTAGCCGACGGTGTTGAAGCGCAACTGGTTGAGGTACGGGGTCAGCCCGGCACGGTCGAGGTACTCCGTCACCACCTTGGAGCCAGGGGCGAGCGAGGTCTTGACCCAGGGCTTGACGCGCAGCCCCTTCTCGACGGCCTTTTTGGCCAGGAGCCCGGCGCCGACCATCACCGAGGGATTGGAGGTGTTGGTGCAACTGGTGATGGCCGCAATCACCACCGAGCCGTGGCCCAGCTCGACCGTCTCACCGTCAATGGTGCAGGGCGCGCGCGCCTGCAGCGCGGCGGGGTCAACCTCGCCCTTCGGGCTGAGGATGGTGGGGAGGGCGGCGGCAAACACCGGGCCGACCTTGCTCAACGCCACGCGATCCTGGGGGCGGCGAGGGCCGGCCACGCTCGGCTCGACGCTGCCCAGATCCAGCTCCAGGACATCGGAGTACTCTGCGTCGGGGGTATGCTCATCGTGGAACAGGCCCTGGGTCCTGAAGTAAGCCTCGACCAGGGCGACCCGCTCGGCGGGGCGGCCCGAGAAGCGCAGGTAGCGCAGGGTCTCGGCATCCACGGGGAAGATGCCGCAGGTGGCGCCATACTCGGGGGCCATATTGGCGATGGTGGCGCGATCGGCCAGGGAAAGGGCGGCAAGGCCGGGACCGAAGAACTCCACGAACTTGCCCACCACGCCTTTCTGGCGCAGCATCTGGGTTACGGTAAGCACCAGGTCGGTGGCGGTGGCGCCCTCAGGCAGCGTGCCGGAGAGCTTGAATCCGACCACCTGGGGGATGAGCATCGAGACCGGCTGGCCGAGCATGGCCGCCTCGGCCTCGATGCCGCCGACGCCCCAGCCGAGCACGCCGAGACCGTTGATCATCGTCGTGTGGCTATCGGTGCCGACCAGGGTATCGGGGTACGCCTGCACCGGACCGGTGGCGCGGGGGTTCTCGTCGCTGGAAAAGACCACGCGGGCCAGGTACTCCAGGTTGACCTGGTGCACGATACCGTTACCGGGGGGGACAACCTTGAAGTTCTGGAAGGCGGTCTGGCCCCAGCGCAGAAAGGCATAGCGCTCCTTGTTCCGCTGGAACTCCAGATCGCGGTTGATCCACAACGCCGCGTCGGTGCCATAGGCATCCACCTGCACCGAGTGGTCAATCACCAGTTCCACCGGCTGCAAGGGATTGATGAGCGCCGGATCGCCACCCATCGCGGCCATGGCGTCGCGCATGGCCGCCAGGTCAACCACACAGGGCACGCCGGTAAAATCCTGCAGAAGCACGCGCGCGGGGGTAAAGGCCACTTCCTGATCAGGCTCGGCCCGCGGGTCCCAGTTGGCAAGGGCCAGGACATCATCGGCGGTGACGGTGCGGCCATTCTCGGTGCGCAGCAGATTTTCGAGGAGAATACGCAGACTGTAGGGCAGGCGCTCGAGGCGCACCCCGTGCCGCGCCAGGCTGTCAAGCCGGTAGATCTCGTACTCGTTGCCACCCACCCGAAGCGTGGAGCGAGCGCCAAAACTGTTGGTCATCTGGGTTCTCCTAACGTGAAAATAGGCTGCCGGAGCAGGGGTGTGGGGAAACCCGGTTTCCCCACACCCCTGCCCCCCGAAAGGTGAGGGCGCAGCCCTTGCGCGGGGGTATGGGGAAACCAGATTTCCCCATACCCCCGCCCGCGGGAGAGTTTGGGAAGGCAAAGCCCTCACGCAGGGATAGGGGGAAACCGGGTTCCTCCCATCCTCTCACCCGGTGAGAGGGTGTGGAAGGGCGCAGCCCTCCCAGGAAAACGCTGCTTTATCGCATTGGTGCGCGGCGGAGCCGTGTGGTGACCCGATGCGATCAAGTACTCCAGATTATAACACGCCGCCGGTGGCGGCCACGACCGGGGGTTACCCGCTTGCCAGGGGCGCTTCCTGCCCGGCGCCCTCGGCGCGCAGCATCTCCATGAGCCGGGTCATGAAGCGCAGATTATGGATCGTGGCCAGGCGCAGGTACAAGCTCTCGCCGGCGCGGTGCAGGTGGTGGAGGTAGCCCAGCGTGTAGTGGCGGCAGGTATGGCAATCGCACCCCGGGGCGATCGGCGTGGTGGCCTTGATGAACTTTTTATCGGCGACGTAGATCGTCTCGAACCAGCGTCCGGCCAGGCGGAACCCCGACGCGGACGGATCGGCGCTGAAGGCGTAGAGGCGGCCAGCGCGGGCGTCGCGGGTGGGGAGGGCGCTATCGAAGAGCTGGTAGCCCATGCGGGCGCAGGCGACCACACTTTCGGGATGGCCCACGCCCAGGGCGTGCATGGGCAGGTGAGGAGGGATCAACTGCCGCGTCACCCGCAGCACCTCGTGCAGCAGGTTGCCATGCGCGTCGAGGGGCCAGCCGCCGAAGCCAAAGCCATCGAAATCGAGTTCCAGCAGCGCCTCGGCGCAACGGCGCCGCAAGGCCGGATCGCCGCCGCCCTGCACCACGCCGAAGAGCAATGGGCGCGCCGCGCCCAGACGCCGCTGGCGCACCTGGCGGTCGAACTCATCGCGGCAGCGCCGCGCCCAGCGGATCGTCCGCTCGACCGCCGCGCGCTGTTCATCATCGGGGGCGTCCACGTGGGTGCAATCATCCAGGCACATCACCACATCGGCGCCGTAAGCCAGTTGCAACTGCACACTCTTTTCGGGGGTGAGTTTGAAGGGGCGCTCGGCGCCCTCGGGCCGGAAGGTCAGCCCCTCATCGCTCAGGCGCCCGGCCCCGGGTTGCTGGCGGATCAGCGAATAGGCTTGAAACCCACCCGAATCCGTTACAATTGGTCCATCCCATGCCGCCATACGGTGCAACCCTCCCAGCGCTGTCACCGTCGAAGAACCAGGGCGTTGCATGAGATGAAACACGTTCATCACCAGTGCCGTAACCCCCGCCTCGCGCAGGTCGCGCGCGTCCACCGCGCGGACCACGCCGAGGGTGGCGTCGGGCAGAAAGGCGGGCAGGGCCAGCGGACCGTGGTTGAGGGCCAGGGTGGCAGGCATACCTGGATGGAGCGGGAAATTTCTCGTGTCGGAAGCCACAGAAATGACTTAACAAAAATCAACTTATGGTGTAAAATATAAAGCAATCTTTTGTCGGCCCTGGCGTCCGAAAAAGATCGTTGCTGCCGGACAAACTCAGGATGCGGGAATAATACCCATGTGCGGCAGTTTTTGGCCCCTGGTTCAAAGAAGGGACAAGAAGACGCGCTGGCTGTCGGCTGCGTATCACTTTCACCCCCGTTTCTGCCGGATAAGCCGCAAGGATGGAATAGTTCAGGAGGGTCTTGTGGTCGATCTGAAGAAGTATACGCTGGACGTTGACCTGAAGCAGGGTGTCGTGCCAATTTCAAAAGCTGCTTCCTCGCTGGCGGCGTTGATTAAGCGTTCGCGGGCCAACCATCAGCCGATCATCGTCACGCAGAAGGGCTATCCTACTGGCGTGATTCTCGATGTAGAGCTGTTTACCGCGCTGCGTCAACTCGCCGATCTCCACCTCCAGCAGGAGGAGGAGGAGGGAGTGAACGACGGGGCCGGGGCGCCACCAGAGAACTGATCAGGGCTTCATCGCTTCGGGCCACTCCTCTGGCAGGGATGGGAAACCCGGGTTTCTCCATCCCTGCCAGGTGGCATTTCTGTGTCAAAAACTCGTTGATCAGTGAACGACGTTTGACGAGACGTACGCGGTTGCCAGGAGGCCCGGCGCACTACCCACAGCGCTCCTGCCGCCGGCGAGAAACAAACAACGGATGCTTCACGGAGGGCCTGTGGCCTTCCACCCCTCCCCGCCGGAAGGCGACTGCGTAACTCCTGCACGTTTGAGGGCACAGCCCTCCCGTGGCGCAACCATGGCGAAGCCTTCCCCCCGTGCCCGTACCTGTTCACACCTGGGGTAACCCGCGCACCTGGGAGCGCGGGCATCCCGCCCTCGTCGCCCCTGCGCGGGCAAGATGGTCTTTGAATACATACTCCGCTCTCGCCCGCGCAGGCGGCCTTCGCATTCCCTAGCCGAGGGCTGATGGTCTTTGAGAAATTACTCCGCTATGCCAGTCTAGCCGTCGGGCTAAAGCCCTCGGCTATGGGATGCGAAGCCCGCCTGCGCGGGCTATACCGGATTAGTTATTCAAAGACCATCAGCTCCACGGCCGGCCCGATATACCGAATTACTTTCTCAAAGACCATGATGCCCGCGCTCCCAGGACAAGGGTGAAGACTTACCCGTACCCGCGCTGTTCTCCCCCCGTGTTTGCCAGTATAAC
>DAOTYR010000521.1:0-5500 GCA_034434655.1 Chloroflexaceae bacterium | reverse complement strand
AGGGGGATGGGGCAACCGGGTTGCCCCATTCTCTCACCCGGCGGGAGGGTTTGGGAGGACAAAGCCCTCGAGCAGGGGTAGGGGGAAACCGGGTTTCCCCACGCCCCCGCCCCCGGGAAGGTGAGGGCGCAGCCCGCCCGCAGGGGGACGGGGAAACCGGGTTTCCCCGTCCCCCCCCCCGCGAGGGGGGGTGGGAGGGCGCAGCCCGCACGCAGGGGGATGGGGAAACCGGGTTTCCCCATCCCCTCACCCGGTGGGAGGGTTTGGGAGGGCTGCGCCCTCCCAAGAAGTATGTTCATCCCGTCGGTGTGCGGCGGAGCCACGTGGACGGCTGACATAGCATGCCGCCCCTGGCGCCTGTAACCTCGCGCCCATACGGTGCATCATACTGGCGAAAGGTTGAAGGATCCTTTGCAGACCAGGAGGATGTTCCGTATGCAGCAGGTAGCGACACGCTGGTTCGGTCTACGCCGGAACCTGAGGGAGCGGTACTCGCCGCTCTTCTTCCTCGCCGCCCTGGGCAATGGGGGTATGGCCATCACGTTCTTCATCTGGTTAAACTTCCTGATCCCACACCCTAAGACCCCGATTGTCACCTTCGACAGCATTGCCGCTTTCCTGAACAAGGCAGACACACTCGCGTACGCGCTCACCATCGGCGCGATGGCAGGGATCGTCATCTTCGCGCTGCGCCACCTGCGGCTGGTGGTATGGAACCTGCGCGAATACGCGCAGTATCGGCGAACCCCGGCTTATGCGGCGCTCCGGGAGACAAACGGCGCCATTACCTTGATGAGCCTCCCACTGACGCTGGCGATGACGGTGAACGTCTTCTTCGCGCTTGGCGCGGTGTTCGTGCCTGGCCTGTGGAACGTGGTCGAGTATCTCTTCCCGATCTCGTTGAGCGTCCTGACGATCATCGGCGTGATAGGGATGCGGATCTTCCTCGACCTGTTCGGGCGCGCCCTGGCCGGCGGGCACTTCGACTGCACGCGCAACAACAACCTGACCCAGTTGCAGGCCGCCTTCACCTTCGCGATGGTGGCGGTAGGCCTGGCGGCGCCCGCGGCGATGAGCGACAACCGGGTCACGATCGCCGTGAGCATCCTGCTGGCGATCTTCTTCCTGGGCGCAACGGCCCTGGTAGGGGTGATTATGCTGGTGCTGGGCTTCCGCGGTATGCTGGCCCACGGGCTGGCGGTTGAAGCCGCCCCGAGCCTGTGGATGCCCATTCCCATCCTTACCCTGGTGGGCATCGCCCTGATCCGCATTCGCCACGGCCTGCACCACGGCTTCGAGGTGCACATTGAGCCGGGCAGCACGTTCGTCCTGGTTGGTTCTATTCTGGCCCTGCAACTGCTGACGGGAGCGATCGGCTACGCCGTGCTGCGGCAGGTGGGCTACCTGCGCACGTACCTGTGGGGCGAGGCGCGCAGCCCGGGGAGCTACGGGCTGATCTGCCCGGCGGTGGCGCTGTTCGTGTTCGGAATGTTCTTCGTGCATCCGGGCCTGGTGCAGAACGGGCTGATCGAGAAGTACTCGCTGGCGCACTACCTGGCGATGGCGCCCTTCGCACTGGCGCAGGTCCTGGGGATCGTCGCGATGCTGCGCCTCGATGGGAAGCTGCTGCGCCCGCAGCTCGAGGCCCCGGCTGCGGATATGGCCACGGCCTGACCGACGGGATGCACATACTTCCTGGGAGGGCTGCGCCCGCCCAAACCCTCCCACCGCGCAGGGGTGGGGGGCAACCTGGTTTCCCTGTGCCCCTGCTCGAAGGGCTGCCCCCCAACCCTCCCACCCGGTGGGGAGATGGGGCAACCTGGTTTCCCCGTGCCCCTGCTCGAGGGCTGCGCCCCCCAAACCCTCCCGCGCTCGGGCCAGCGGCCTGCGCACCCATCACCCGTCCCCGGCACCACGCCACCTCCTGCCGCTTCCGTAGTGATCGGCGCGTCACGCCACTACTCATATTGGTAATACTGATAGCGCATACTTGTATGGCGCAAGTGGCGCGTCATAACGCCACTTACGCCTATTGCGTGCGTGGAGACTTACTGAGGTGACCATCGTTCGCAGGGTTCAGCCCCCCTCCCAGCCTCCCCCCGCTGGGGGGAGGAGCCAGGTGCCCGCCCCCAGCGGGGGAGGGTCAGGGAAGGGGGCGGTCACCGTGCCCGCGGAGCCGTGGCGCGGGCGAGACGCCCGCGCCCCCAGGTCATGGTCATTGGGCGTTGTGCGCCATGCGCATGACCTCTCACGTGAACATACGCCCTTGGCGAGGGGAACGGGGAAACCGGGTTTCCCCATGCCCTCACCCGGTGGGAGGGTTTGGGAGGGCTGCGCCCTCCCAAGAACAACCGTATGTTCAGTGCGGCGTTGTGCGGCGGAGCCGCATGGACGGCTGTAATGGTCTTTGAGAAATCAATCCGCTCTCGCCCGCGCAGGCGGGCTTCGCATTGCATAGCCGAGGGCTGTAGACCCACGGTTAGGCTGGCATACCCGATTCATGTACAAACCCGGTTATTGACCGCACGCGGCGAGAGCGCCGTGGGCGTTTCGCCAGGCTTGCCTGGCCGCCGCGGGCGGGAACGGGGGGGTATGCGGGGAGGCTTCGCCTCCCCGCATATCTCCACCGCCTGAGTCCTGTAACATACCCACATACCGGATGCGCAAGGAAGCGGCTCTTCGCTGGAGGCAACCAGTCTGGCGCGAGCCGTTTTCCTTTCCATGATAAGCAGCCCTGTTCGCTGCCTGGAGGGTTGGGGAGCAGACCGATGCGCAATGTGCTAGCCCCGAGGATCCTGGTCGTAGACGACGAAGCCCCAGTACGTGCCCTGTTGACGCGCTTGCTGCGGCTTGAACACTACGATGTCGTCAGCGCCGAAAACGGCGCGGAGGCCATCGCCATGGTCTCCGAGCTGCAACCTGATCTGGTGTTGCTCGACCTGAACATGCCGGTGATGAGCGGCATCGAGGTATTACAACGGCTCAAGGACGATCCGGCCAGCCGGGAGGTGCCAGTGGTTGTGGTGTCATCGGATGTGGACGTGGAACAAATTGCCACCTGTTTGAAGCTCGGCGCGGAGGACTACGTTTCGAAGCCCTTCCATGCGACCATTCTCAGCGCGCGGGTTGGCGCCTGCCTGGAACGCCGGCAGTGGCGAATCCAGCAACGGGCCTATCAGGCGCAACTCGAACGCCAGGTGGAGGTCCACTCGGCGCTGGCAGCGCAGCACGCCCAGGCCCGCGCCCGCTCCGACGCGGCGCTCCGGCGCCAGACGGCCATCCTGCGCTCGGTGTTTGTGAGTCTCGGCGAGGCAGTGGTGGTAGTTGACAGGCATGGCGCGCTAACCTACTACAATCCCGCCGCGCGGAGGATTCTCGGAGCCCGGCTCGATGGGTTGGCCCGACCGGTCAAGGCTGTCGCACCAGAAGACCGGCGCGAAGAGGCGCTGCGTTCGCTCCTGTCACGGGCGCTCCAGGGCGAAACGATAGACGGTTACGAACTGTGCCTGCCGAACACTACAGATGGTCAGTGGCTGAACGTATCGGCGCGGCCGCTCCGCAGCGACAGCGGAGCAATCATCGGCGGGGTGCTGGTGGCGCACGACATCAGCGCCGGCAAGCGCGCCGAGCTGGCACTGCGCGAGAGTGAGGAACGCTACGCTCTGGCAGCCCGCGGCGCCAACGATGGGCTGTGGGACTGGGATCTGCGCAGCAATCAGATTTACTATTCGCCGCGCTGGAAAAGCATGCTCGGCTACGACGAGCAGGACCTGGGAACCGACCCTGCCGAGTGGTTCGAGCGCGTGCATCCCGATGATCGGGAGCGGCTGGAGCTCCACCTGCAAGCCCACTTCCGCCGGCTGATCACCCATTTTCAGCACGAGTACCGCATCAGGGCCAGCGACCACAGCTACCGCTGGATGCTCTGCCGCGGCCTCGCCGTATGGGACGAGAACGGCGTGGCGACGCGCATCGTCGGCTCGCAGACCGACATCACCGACCGCAAGCGCGCCGAAGAGCGCTTGCTGCACGACGCCTTTCACGATGGTCTCACAGGGCTGCCGAACCGGATGCTGTTTCTCGACCGGCTGGAGCAGGCGCTCAAGCGCAACCAGCGCACTCAAGAACGCCCCTTCGCGGTGCTGTTTCTCGATCTTGATCGTTTCAAGATCATCAACGACAGTCTGGGACATAGCGCCGGCGATGCGTTGCTGCAAGCTATCGCGCGCCGCCTGGAGCAAAGCCTGCGCCCGAGCGACACCGCGGCGCGGCTGGGGGGAGATGAATTCGCCATTCTATTGGAAGATATCAGCGATGGCGAGACGGCGCTGGCGATCAGCGAGCGGTTGCAAGAGGTGATCGCGGCCCCGCTGCGCCTGAACGACCGGGAAGTCTATACGACGACCAGTATTGGCATTACGCTCTATCAGGCCGACTACGCCTCGGCTGCGGATATGATCCGCGACGCCGATACGGCCATGTACCACGCCAAGATGCAAGGCAAGGCCCGCGCCGTGCTGTTCAACCCGACCATGCACGCGGCGGCGATAGAACAACTGCAACTCGAAACGGCCCTGCGCGGGGCCATCGAGCGCAATGAACTCCGCCTGCATTACCAGCCTATCGTTCATCTGGAGACTCAGAAGATCCAGGGATTTGAGGCGCTGTTGCGCTGGCAACATCCCCAGCGTGGATTGATCTTCCCCTCGGAGTTTATTACCATTGCCGAGGACACAGGACTGATCGTGCCGATTGGCTGGTGGGTGCTGCGCGAGGCCTGCCGCCAGATGAAGATCTGGCGGCAAACCATTCCTGAGGCCGAGAAACTGTGGGTAACGGTTAATCTCTCGCCGCGCCAACTGGCCCATCCGGATATCATCCAAATCATCCTGGAAACCCTCGCCGAGTTCGAACTTCCAGCAGATGCGCTGAAGATCGAGATCACCGAAATAGCGCTGGTCAAATCTGATCAGGAGATAAGCGAAAAACTGAGTCGTCTGCGCACCGCGGGGATCCAGATCTGTATTGATGATTTCGGTATCGGCTACTCTTCGCTCAGCTATCTGGAGCAAGTTCCGGTGGATATTTTGAAAATCGACCGTCCTTTCGTCCAGGCAATTGACAGGAACGGCCAGGATGCCATCTTGAGAAACATGCTCACCCTGGCTCAACTCCTGGGGTTGGAGGCTGTCGCCGAGGGAACCGAAACCTCCACGCAGTTCCAGGGCCTGCGTGAACTGCACTGCGCCTATGGGCAGGGATGGCTGTTCTCGAAGCCGCTGAAGCCGGAGGATGTGACGAAGTTGCTAACGTGACCATGGGGGAACCGGGTTCCCCCATCCCCCCGGTTTCATCGGGCATTTTGCCGCCCGGCGGCACGCCGCCGGGCGAGCTGGCGCCGCGACCACTTCTCGATTTCGATGATCGCATAGGTGATTACGCCGACGGCAAGCACGCGCCCCCAGGCGCCCAGATCGAGAGGAGCGCTGCCCATGATCCG
>DAOTYR010000520.1:0-3163 GCA_034434655.1 Chloroflexaceae bacterium | reverse complement strand
AGCCCGCGCAGGCGGGCTTCGCAGAGGCTCGCCCGCGGCTTCAGTCGCTGGGCGGACGACGTTGACGCAGCCCCAGGGGCGCGGGGAGGCGCAGCCTCCCCGTATTCCCCTGTTCTCCGCCCGCGGCGGCCAGGCGGTCTGGTGAAACGCCGGCAGGGCCCCCGCCGCGGGCGGGGAACGCGAGATCGTGGAGGGCCTGCGGCCCTCCACGCTTCCCCGCGCCTTTCCAGCGCGTAGGTACAGTCACACAATAGGAGTGTACACCTTCATGGCGCGTATCGCCTTTCTCGACTCGTGGCTCCAGCAGGTGGCCGAAGGGAGCGGCACGGCGGCGGCGATCGGCGGCCTGGGCCGGGCCTTGCAGGCCCGTGGCCATCAGGTCACGCGCATCGCCCCGCTGAAGCCCTGGCCGGCCTCGCTCACCGCGCGTCGCCTGCTTTTCAATCTGCACGTGCCGGCCCTGCTCCGCGCGCTGCGCTACGACCTGATCGTCGGCTTCGACATAGACGGCTTCCTGGCGGCCGATCGCGCCCCCGCGCCCTACGTGTGCAGCATCAAGGGCGTCATCGCCGAAGAACTGCTCCACGAACGCGGCGCCGTGCGGCGGCAGCTCTGGGGGCTCTCGCGCCTGGAGCGTCACAATGCCCGCCGCGCGCCCCTGGTGCTGACGACCAGCGAGTACTGCCGGAGCCGTATCGGCTACCATTATGGCGTGCCCGCCAGCAAGGTTCGCCTGGTGCCCGAGGGCATCGACCTGCCCTTCTGGCGCCGCCTGCTCGCCGCCGCCGGCGATCCCGCCCCCGACGGGCGCGTGGTCCTCTGCGTTGCCCGGCAGTACCCCCGCAAGCGCATCGCCGACCTGCTGCGGGCCTTTGCCCTGCTGCGCCGCCCGTTCCCCGACGCCCGGCTGGCGATTATCGGCGATGGCCCCGAACATGCCCGCCTGCGCGCCCTGGCGTCCGCCCTGCGCCTCGACGCCACGGTGACCTTCACCGGCGCGCTCCCCGACGATGCCGCCGTCGCCGCCTGGTACCGTCGCGCCAGCGTCTTCTGCCTGCCCAGCGCGCAGGAGGGTTTCGGCATCGTCTTCCTGGAAGCCATGGCCGCCGGCTTGCCGATCGTCGCCACCACCGCCGCCGCCGTGCCCGAAGTGGTCCCTGCGGGGCAGGCCGGGCTGCTCGTGCCCCCCGGCGACATCCACGCCCTGGCCGCGGCCCTGGCGGAGTTGCTGGAACGGCCCGCCCTGCGCGCCGACCTCGGGGCCTATGGGCAGGAACATGTGCGGCGCTACGACTGGGCGCGCGTCGCCGAACGCTTTTGCGCGGCGGTGGCCGATCAACGAGACATGGGGGAACCGGGTTGCCCCATCCCCCCGCCCGCGGGAGGGTTTGGAAGGGCGTAGCCCTCCCAAGAATAACCTTATTCTCATTGCGGCGTTGTGCGGCGGAGCCGCATGGATGGCTGAGGTGACCACCGTTCGCAGCGTGCTGCCCCCTCCCCCCGCCGGGTTTAGGGGCGGACAGAACATCCGAGCCAATGCAGCTTCTACCGCATTGGGACGCCCCAGCGCGCGGCTCTGGTCGCCCCTCTCCCGCGCGCGGGAGAGGGGCAGGGGGTTAGGGCCAATCAGCGCATTCCAACGCCATAAAGCCCCTCGGCGCTCATGTGTTCTGTCCGCCCCTAAACCCCCAGCGGGGGAGGGCTGGGGAGGGGGCAGTCACCTGCGTTGAAACGTATCGGTCCTCAGTCGCGTCTCCGCGGGCAAGATGGTCTTTGAAAAAATAATCCGGTCTAGCCCGCGCCGGCGGGCTTCGCATCCCGTAGCCGAGGGCTTTAGCCCGACGGCTAGACTGGCATAGCGGATGAATTTCTCAAAGACCATGATGCCCGCGCTCCCAGGAGACATGTGAACACGTACTTCCCCATATCCCTACCCGGTGGAAGGGTTTGGGAGAGCAAGGCCCTCCCAGGAACAACCTGTTTTCAGTGTCATCCTGTTCGTGTGAGGCGGTTGGAGGGCCGCAGGCTCTCCACGAACCACAGGTAAACGACCAATGGAAATCGAAGCCAAATACGCCGTAAGCGGCGCCGATCTGGAAACTCTTGCAACCATCAGGCAACTGGGTGGGTACACCCTTGCACCGACGCCGGCGCCGGAACTTCAGGAAAACGTCTATTACGATACTGCCGACGGGCGCCTCACTGCCGCGCGCTATGGCCTGCGCGTGCGACGGACCGGCGAAGGCGCACTGATCACCCTCAAGGGGCCTGCCGATGTCGGGCACGATGGCGTGCATCGCCGGGCCGAGTTCGAGTTCCCCGGCGCCGACCCCGATCCCCGAACCTGGCCGGACGGCGTCGCGCGCGACCTGGCGCTCGCCCTCACCGGCGGCGCGCCACTGCTGCCGCGGGTGGTGATCCGCACCGAGCGGCGCGTGCTGCAGATTACCCGGGACGGCGCTCCGGTTGCCGAACTTTGCCTCGACCGCGGGGTGATGCAATCGGGCCCGCGCGAGCGCCCCTTTACCGAGGTGGAGATCGAACTGCGCGAGGCCGGGACAGCCGCCGACCTGAGCGCCCTGGCCCGCGAACTGGCCACGCTCGTCGCCCTGACGCCCGAGCCGCGCAGCAAACTGGAGCGCGCCCTCACGCTGTGAGGATGGGAGAAATCAGGTTTCCCCATTCCCTCACCCGGTGGGAGGGTCTGGGAGGGCGCGGCCCTCCCGGGACAACTTTTTTATCGCATTGCGGATGCGGTCCGGAGGCCCGCGCACCCAGGCCCCGGCCCGCGGGAGGGTTTGGGAGGGCGCAGCCCTCCCAAGAAGAATCTTTTCCGTCGGTGCGCGGCGTAGCCGCATAGACAACTAACGTGAACATAGGCTCTCGAAGAGGGGTGTGGGGAAACCGGGTTTCCCCACGCCCCCGCCCCGCAGGGGGATAGGGAAACCGGGTTTCTCCATCCCCCCACCCGGTGGGAGGGTTTGGGAGGGCGTAGCCCTCCCAAAAAGAATCTTTTCCGTCGGTGCGCGGCGTAGCCGCATAGACAACTGAGGAGAAAGGACCATGCCAGACGTGAAGGAAATCCTCGACACCTATCGCGTTGAAATGGCCCATGCGCGCCAGGTGGCCGATCTGGCGCTGGCGCTGTTCGATGCCGTCGCCG
>DAOTYR010000519.1:0-10815 GCA_034434655.1 Chloroflexaceae bacterium | reverse complement strand
ATTAATCCGGTACGTCGAACTGGCCGTGGGGCTAAAGCCCTCGGCTATGGGATGCGAAGCCCGCCTGCGCGGGCTAGAGCGGATTAATTTCTCAAAGACCATGCAGCCCTCCACTAACCGGTTGCTACCATTTTAGCCGTCCATGCGGCTGCGCTGCACACCGACGGGATGAACATACTTCTTAGGAGGGCTGCGCCCTCCCAAACCCTCCTGCGGACAGGGGTAAGGGGAAACCGGGTTTCCCCTTACCCCTGCTTGAGGGCGAGGCCCTCTCGCGGGCGGGGGCGTGGGGAAACCCGGTTTCCCCAGAGCCCTACGGGGCGGGGCGTTAACTGGAGCCGACAACCAGAAAGCTGATCAGGCGATCAGCGGCATCGCGCAGTTCGGCCCGATCACCAGCGCGCCAGACGTCGGTCCGCCTCCAGTAGAACTCGCCAGCTTCGGGATCGTCCTCATCAATGGCGCTGTAGACGTTGATGGTTTCGGCAGGGCCAATCACAAACTCGGGAAAGACATAGGGAGTAACATCGTTGCGGTTCACGTTGACCAGGCGCCAGGCAGTCATACGGATCGCACGGGTAGTGGTGTTGCGGATCTCAACGTATTCCTCGTTGGATGACGACGGAGCGCGCAGCGCGACTCGCATGATGCGGACGGAGTTGGCGTTGGGAATGGGCGTTACGGTGAGCGTTGCGGTCGGTCCGGCCGTGGCAGTCGCTCCAGCCGTGGTGGTCGGGCCGACGGTGGCGGTTGCGACCGGGCTGCCGGCAACGGTAGCGGTGGGCGAGGGGGCCGCCGTCCGTTCGGGCACGGGCGTCGTAAGGGGAAGAGCCGTCGGGGTTGGCGCCACGGGGACGGGCGTGGTTCCTGGCGCGGCCGTGCTGGTGGAAGGAGGGACACGGGTGACGCGGGTCGCGGCGGGGACAGGGGAGGTGGGAGTTTCTGGAGCGCTGTCAGGGGGCACATCAACAAAGCAGGTGAAACGCCCGACAACGGCGCGCGAGCCGCGCAGGCGCACCTCAACCGGGTAGACGCCAGGGCGCTCATTGGCGCGCAGAGGGATGCGGTAGAATCCACTGCTGTCGGCCATGCCGCCACCGACCGCGCGCTCGTTCAACATTACCAGCAACGCCGCAGACGGAGGCGCCGGCCCTTCGAGAAAGACGGTCTGCCCATTGGGACAGGCGACAGGCATCGGGTCGGCGGCGCGGAGCGGCGCGCGTCCCGACCAGAGAGCGGCTATGGCACCGGCAACCAGCAGAGCAACAACCGCGATACGCTTGCGGAACGACAATGAGGTTACCTCAAAAGACCCGGACCGTGCAACGATAGCTACGAGCGGGCGCGGAAAACCTCGAGAGGCTCAACAAGACGGGGGCGAAGGCGCTGGGAGCGGCGGCGTGATAGAATGCTGGTGGGCGATAGTGGATTCGAACCACTGACCTCCACGATGTCAACGTGGCGCTCTAACCAACTGAGCTAATCGCCCGCTCACCCGTTATGCTACCATTGATGGCAACGGCTGTCAAGAATATGCACGCCCCGCCCGAGGCGCTCCTCACTCGCCTTCCGCCGGACCACCGCGCCATCCTTGCCCAGGCCGCAAGCCTGGCCGAGGTCCATGCGGCCCGGCTCTGGCTGGTGGGGGGGGTGGTGCGCGATCTGCTGTGCCAGGCGCCGCTGGGCCGCGACGTTGATCTGGCCGTGGAAGGGGATGCGCCGGCGCTGGCCACCGATCTGGCGGCGCGGATCGGCGGGCGGCTGCGCGCCGTGCATGCCGCCTTCGGCACCGCCAGCGTTGAGGCGCAGACCGCCGACGGCCGGACGCTGATCCTCGATCTGGCGAGCAGCCGCGTCGAACGCTACCCGTCGCCCGGCGCGTTGCCTGAGGTGGCCCCGGCGCCCATCGAAGACGACCTGTACCGGCGTGATTTCAGCGTCAATGCCCTGGCGATCGAGGTGCGCGCCGTGGAGGGGCAGGTGCGCGCCGGGCGGTTCCTCGACCCGTTTGGTGGCCGCGCCGACCTGGTCACGGGCCGGCTGCGGCTGCTGCACGCGCAGAGCCTGCGCGACGATCCGACGCGCATGCTGCGCGGCGTGCGGCTGGCCGCTCGCCTGGCCCTGCGCCCCGACCCGGCCACTGCGGCGCAGATCCAGGCGGCCCTGGAGGCCGGGTACCTGGGCCTGGTGAGCAACGAACGGATTCTGACCGAACTCTGCCTGAGCCTGGAAGAGCCGCGTCCCGACGAGACGCTGCGCCTGGCCGACGCCTGGGGGCTCACGCCTCAGGTCATCCCTGGCCTGGCGTGGAGCGAGGCGCTGGCGGCGCGGTGCGCGCGGCTGGCACTGGCACCCGCCGGGGCGCCGGCAGGCGGGCCGCTCGTCTGGGCGGGGTTGCTGCTGTACGACCTTGACGCCGAAGAACTGACGGCGATTGCCGGGCGCTATCCCTTGCCGGCCGAGGCCGCCGATCTGCTGCGGCACCTTCCCGGCCTGCGCGCGGCGGCGCCGCTGCTCACGCCCGACCTGCCGAACAGCGGCGTTGACCGCCTGCTGCGCCCCTTCAGCGTCACCGCGGTGACCGTGCTGCACTACGCCGAGCCGGCAGCCGCGGCCACCACCGCGCGCTATCTCCGCGAGCTGCGGACCATGCGCGCGCCACTCAACGGCAACGACCTGCGGCGCCTGGGCATCGCGCCCGGGCCCCTCCTCGGGCGGACGCTCGAGGCGCTGCGTGCCGCCGCCCTCGATGGTGAAGTGACCACGCGCGAAGAGGCCGAAGCCTGGGTTCGGCGGTATGCCTCTGGAGCGCGCGGATCGTGAGGCCCGGTGCATGATCTTTGAGCGTTGGAGCGGTAGCTCTCTTGTACAGCGGTCCATGCGGCTGCGCCGCACACCAACGGGATGAACATACGATTATTCCCGGGAGGGCTACGCCCTCCCAGGCCCGCCCACCGGGTGCGAGTCTGGGGAAACCCGGTTTCCCCATGCCCCTGCGCGCGGGCGGCGCCCTCCGACCCCCTCCCGCGGGGGAGGTGTGGGGAAACCCGGTTTCCCCACGTCCCTGCTTGAGGGCTGCGCCCTCCTACGCCCTCCCAGCGGGTGAGGGCGTGGGGGAAACCCGGTTTCCCCATGCCCCTGCGCGCGGGCTGCGCCCTCCTACGCCCTCCCACCGGGTGAGGGCATGGGGGAAACCCGGTTTCCCCGTGCCCCTGCGCCAAAAGAGGGCAAGAACTGGCCCGAGCCATGCAGATCTTCTACTCCGACACCTTTGTCTTGCCTCTACCGCCAGGGCATCGCTTCCCGATGCAGAAGTACGCCCTGCTGCGCGAGCGGGTGATCGCGGCGCGCCTGGCGTCCCCCGGCCGGCTCCATCTGCCCCCCGCCGCCAGCGACGCGGAACTGGCCCGCGCCCACGACCTGGACTACATCCGGCGGTGCCAGGCGGGCGCGCTGAGCGCCCAGGAGCAGCGGCGCATCGGCTTTCCCTGGTCGCCGGGGATGGTCGAGCGTTCACGGCGCTCCTCCGGGGCCACCATCGCCGCCTGCCGCGCGGCCCTGGCAGGCGAAATAGGGGTCAATCTGGCCGGCGGCACGCACCACGCGTTCGTTGACCACGGCGCAGGCTACTGCGTGTTCAACGACAGCGCCGTGGCCGCCCGCGCCATGCAGGCCGAGGGCCGCGCCCGGCGCGTGGTCATTCTCGATTGCGACGTGCATCAGGGTGACGGCACCGCGGCTATTCTCCACGACGACGCCAGCATCTTCACCTTCTCCATCCACGCGGCGAAGAACTTCCCCTTCCGCAAGCAGCGCAGTGACCTGGATATCGAACTGCCCGACGGGGCCGATGACAGGCTCTACCTCGACGCGCTGGAGGACGGCGTGCGGCAGGCCCTGGAGGCGAGCCGTCCCGATCTGGCGATCTACCTGGCCGGCGCCGATCCCTACTTCGACGATCGTCTGGGGCGCCTGGCGCTCACCAAGGCCGGGCTGGCCGAACGCGACCGGGTGATCTTCCACTACTGCCGCGCCGCCGGCGTTCCCCTGGCCATCACGATGGCCGGGGGTTACGCCCGCCGGATCGAGGATACGGTAGATATTCACTTCCAGACGGTGGCCGCGGCGGCGAGTCTGTAATCGCAGGCGGGGCAACCGGGTTGCCCCATCTTAGATTTTAGATTGCGGATTGTAGATTGCTGCTCAACGCGTAACTGTTCACACCTGAGATAACCCACGCGCCTGGGAGCGCGGACGTCCCGCCCGCGTCGCGTCTCCGCGGGCAAGATGCCCGCGCTCCGGGGAGAAATGTGAACACATACCTCAATGCAACAGGAAGCGCGCTCCGGCGCTCACGAGCTTGCGGCGTCTCTATGACGCTTTGGTAGCGTGCAGGCTGCGCCCGCTCACACCCTCCCGCGGGCGGGGGTGCGGGGAAACCCGGTTTCCCCACACCTAGATCGTGGCACCGCTCACGGCGGCATAGAGGGCCTCGTAGCGCGGCAGCACGGTCTCGACGGCGAACCGACCGGCGGCGGCGCGGGCGCCCGCGCCGAGGCGCCGCCGCTCCGCCGGGTCGGCGAGCAACGCGGCGAGCCGCGCAGCAAAGGCTTCGGGCGTCGCCGCCAGGGCCCCGGTGCGGCCATCGCAGACGATGTCGGGCGTGCCGCCGGTGGGCATGGCCAGTATGGGGGCGCCGAGACAGGCGGCCTCCAGCAGCACGCGGCTCAGGGGTTCGCCCCAACTGGAGGGGAAGAGCAACAGGTCGCAGCGGGCCATCAAGCGCAACACCTCGTCATGGCCGGCCCAGTCGAGGAAGCGCGCCGGCACGCCCAGGGCGCGCACCTCGCACTCCAGTTGCTGGCGGAGCGCGCCCGCGCCGGCCACCACCAGGGTAAAGGGCGGCAAGCGTTCGAGTGGCGCCCGGGCGCGCAGGGCGCGGAAGATCTCCGGGAGCAGAGCGGCGCCCTTGTTCGGCTCCAGCTTGCCCGCGAAGAGCAGCAGCGCCCCTTCCCATTGCGTCGCCGGGGGTGGGGCGGCGCTGGCCAGCGTCGCCTCCAGATCGACCATGTTCGGCAGCACGTGGATGCGCTCCGGCGCGACCAGCGGGGCCAGCCGGCGGGCGATGTAGGAACTGACCGCGATCACCGCGTCGGCCTGGGCCAGGAAGGAGGCGCGGCGGCGCATGTGGGCCAGCATGTACGGCAGGGCCGGCAGCGCCGCCAGGCCCCCCAGCGGCCCCAGGCGCGCCAGCAGGTCGGTGAGCAGCCCCGGCCAGCCGGGGCGGTCGTAGGGCAGCCGGTCGCCGTGCAACCCGGTGGCGAAGTAGTGCCAGGGCCAGTGATCGCGCACGGTAACCACTACCGGCGCCCCCAGGGCGCGCCCGGCGAGCACGGCGGCCGGGGTCACCTGTACGTGCTGGGCGTGGATGAGGCTCACCGGCGGGCCGCTTCGGGCCTCGGCGACGATGGCCCGCGCCAGGCGCGGCCAGAGGGCCTCATGGCGGACGTAGTTGCGGACGAAGGGCAGGCGCGGCGTCCGGTAGCCAACTTCGACCAGCGGCACGCCGAGCGCCGCGCCGCGCGCGCTGCCGCGCCGCCCCTCGACGGGCGTCAGCGCCGTGACGCTGTGTCCGTGGGCGATCAGGGCGCGGGCCAGGGTATGGGAACTCCAGGCTGCCCCTCCCTTGCCGGTGGGCGGAAACACATCGCTGGGCAGGATGATGCGCATACCGCTCTATTGTACGGCAACATCGCACCTGCCGGCGTGAGGGGCCGGCGCCCCGCCTTGCCCGATGGGCGGGGCCGCGGGGGCCTCCGATGCCGCGAGCCTATCCGGATAACCAGGGTACCCGCTTGCTTTCCGCGCGGGCGAGGCCCTCCCGGACCCTCCCCTGCAAGACGGGTCACAACCCTATGAGCCCTGGGCGATCGCCGGCAGGCCGCGCCAGAGGTGCTGCACCGGACCCTGCCCCGCGCCGATGGGCCGGGCGGCAGCGATGGCGCCCAGGAGGTACTCGCGCGCCTGACGCACGGCCTGTTCTACCGGCAGTCCGCGGGCCAGCAAGGCGGTTATCGCCGCTGCGTAGGTGCAACCGGTGCCGTGGGTGTGCCGGGTGGCGATGCGCGCGGCGCGCAACTCGACATACGTCTCACCGTCGTAGAGCACATCCACCGCGTCGCCGGAGAGGTGCCCGCCCTTCAGCAGCACGTAGCGCGGGCCAAGGGCGTGGAGATCCCGCGCGGCAGCGCGCATAGCCGCCTCGTCGCGCACCGGCCGCCCCAGCAGCACCGACGCTTCGGGGAGATTCGGCGTGATGACCAGAGCCAGCGGCAGCAGCGCCTCGCGCAGGGCGCTCACCGCGTCGGCGGCGAGCAGCCGGTCGCCGCTCTTGGCCACCATGACCGGATCGACCACCAGTTGGCGCACGCCGTAGCGGCGCAGGACCTCCGCCACGCGCTCGATGATCGGCGCCGCGCCGAGCATGCCGGTCTTGACCGCGTCGGCGCCAATGTCGTCGAGCACCGAGGCGATCTGCGCGGCGACCAGGTCGGGCGAGAGCAGTTCGACCGCCTGCACGCCGAGGGTGTTCTGGGCGGTGATGGCGGTGATGGCGCTGGCGCCGTAGACGCCGTGGGCCATGAAGGTCTTCAGATCGGCCTGAATGCCGGCGCCCCCGCCTGAGTCGGAGCCGGCGATGGTGAGGGCCTTGTGCATAAGTGTTGCTCCTAACGTGAACATAGGCTGCTGGAGCCGGGGCATGGGGAAACCGGGTTTCCCCATGCCCCGGCGTGCGGGCTGCGCCCGCCCAGACCCTCCCGCAGGCCGGGGAGTTTCCCCGGTCCCCTCCGGGCCGGGCGCGGGCTATCCCTACCTTGTGAAATGGTCCCACCCCTGAGAAGCCAGGGGAATGGCATCGCCGTCGGGCAGGCGCAGCCAGCGTCCGGCTGCGGCGGGCAGGATCTCCCCGACGATCGTCACCGGGGTTCCGGTCTGCTCTTGAATGGCCGCGGCGAGGCTGGCGGCGGCGACGGGCGGGGCAGTGAAACACAACTCGTAATCTTCGCCCCCCGCGAGGGCAATGTTCCACGGCGGCTCCCCGCGGGCCGCGGCGATGGCCCGCGCCGCCGGGGCGACCGGCAGTTCCGCCGCCCAGAGGCGCACACCCACGCCGCTTTGCACGCAGATGTGCCCGATGTCGCTGCTGAGGCCGTCGCTAAGATCGATCATCGCCGTCGCCTGATGCGAGCGGGCAATCACGCGGGCCTCGGCCAGGCGCGGGGTGGGCGTGAAGTGCCGGGTCAGGGCCGGCCCGGGATCGCCAACAACCCGCGTCAGTTCGGGATCGAGCAGCAGTTGCAGACCCGCCGCCGCCGCGCCGAGTTGACCGGTCACCAGCACCTGGTCGCCCGGTTGGGCGCCCGAACGCAGCACCACCTCATCGCGCCGCACCTGCCCGAGCACGGTCACGTCAATCCAGATCCCGCCAGGCGAGCGGGTCATGTTGCCGCCGACAATCGCAACCCCGTGCCGCGCGGCCTCCATGCCCAGACCGTGGTACAACTCCTCGACCCATACCACATCCAGCGCGGAAGGCAGCCCAAGCGAGACCAGGGCGAACAGGGGGCAGCCACCCATGGCGGCGAGATCGCTCAGATTGATAGCCAGCGCCCGCTGGCCCAACTGCGCGGGCGTGATGGCGCGGCGCAGAAAATGCACCTCCTCTACCTGGCAATCCACCGTGGCCAGGAGCCACTGATCGCCGTCAAGCGACAGTACGGCCACATCGTCGCCGATGCCGACAATGATGTCGGGTCGCTCCACCGCGACCAGGCCGCGTAACCGCTCAATCAGCGCGAACTCTCCGATGTTGGCGATGCGCATGGGCCTCTCCTTACGAATGGGTGACATCAAAACGGGGAAACCAGGTTTCCCCGCGCCCCCGAGCGGCGCCCCCATACCCTGGGAAGGCACCTGCGGTTTGCGCTTGACCGTCTGGCGGGGAGGTGTGGAGGGGCCAGGCCCCTCCACGGCCACCTCCGTGGTCCGGTGTCGCGGCGAACGGTCACGTGCGTTTGAAGCATGCCTTAGATTGCGGATTGGAGATTGCCGCTGAATACATAACTGTTCCCACTCGCCCACGAACAGGACGAACATCAGTTCTTCCTGAAAGGGCGACGCCCTCCCAAACCCTCCCAGCGGGAGGGGGGATAGGGAAACCGGGTTTCCCCATCCCCCTGCGCACAGGCTGCGCCCTCGCCTTCCCGCAGGCGGGGGTATGGGGGAACCTGGTTCCTCCGTGTTCACGTTAGCGCTCACGAGCTTGCGGCGTCTCGATGACGCTCTGGCGCTACAGCGCCGTGATGCGCGCCCCGGTGGCCAGTTGCTCAGGGGTAAGGTGATAGAGATGATCGAAGAGCGCCACCTTGAAACTGGCCGGGCCGTGGGCGTGGGCGGCGGCCTGTTCGGCGGCGAGGCCAAAGGCGGCCAGCGCCCCGGCGGTGGCCAGCAGATAGTCACGCTCGACGGCGGCGAAGGCGGCCACCATGGTGGTAGCCATGCAGCCGGTGCCGGTAATGGCGGCCAGCCAGGGGTGGCCGTTGTCCACTGCGACGGCCCGCTCACCATCGGAGATGATGTCGCGGGGGCCGGTAATAGCGACCACCAGGTTGCGTTCGCGGGCCAGGGCGCGCGCCACCGCCAGCGGATCGCGCACGCCCTCGACGCTCTCGACGCCTTTGACCACGCCCCCCGCCCCGCTGAGGGCGCCGATCTCGCCGCTATTGCCGCGCAGCACCGCCACCTGAAGCTCATCGAGCAGCCGCAGGTTGGTCTGGGTGCGCAGCGAGGTCGCTCCCGCGCCCACGGGGTCGAGGATCACCGGCACGCCGCGGGCATTGGCCTGCCGCCCGGCGATGAGCATTGACGTGACCCAATCGGAGGTCAGGGTGCCGGGGTTGAGCACCAGCGCCCCGGCCAGGGCGACCATTTCGGCTACCTCTTCGGCAGCGTGGGCCATCACCGGCAGCGCCCCCACGTGAAGGGTAACATTGGCGGTGTCATTCATCACCACCAGGTTAGTGATGTGGTGGATCAGCGGCTTCTCGGCGCGGACGCGCCCCAGGATCGCCGCGACGCGGTTCGTCAGATCAATCATGCGTGCCTCCTTCGTTGCTCAACAATCGCCCGCAGGTCGCGGGCGGCCTGCTCCGGGTCGGCAGCGCCGATCACTGCCGAGATCACCGCCACCCCCGCGGCCCCGGCGTCAATCACTGCGCCGGCGTTCTCCAGGGTGACGCCGCCAATGCCAACGATGGGCAGGGGAACGGCGCGGGCAATCGCCCGCAGGGCCTCGAGGCCGATGGGCGGGCCGGCGTCAGGCTTGCTCGGCGTGCCGAACAGGTCGCCGACCCCCAGATAATCGGCGCCGTCACGCCAGGCCTGCTCGGCCTGCTCCACCGTCTCGACCGAAACGCCCAGGAGCCGGTTCGGCCCGATCAGCGGGCGCGCCAGACGCGCCGGCAGATCCTCCTGGCCCAGATGCACGCCCTCGGCCTCGAGGGCCAGGGCCACATCGAGGCGATCGTTGACGATCAAAGGAACCCCGGCCAGGCGGGTCACCTCGCGCAACTCCTGCCCCAGGGCCAGCATCTCGCGGGTCGAGCCGTGCTTCATCCGCAGTTGCACCACCGTGGCCCCGCCGCGCAACGCCGCTCGCACCAGGTCGAGCAGGGGACGGCCCGCGGCGGCGCGGTGGTCGGTAATGACGTAGAGCGCCCAGTCGGGCGAGGGGAGGGACGATCTGCTCATGGTTGCCAGGCCTTTCTACCTCACTTGTCCATGCGGCTGCGCCGCACATGAACAGGATGAACATAGGTTCTTCCTGGGAGGGCTGCGCCCTCCCGAACCCTCCCGCGGGCGGAGGTCTGGGGAAACCCGGTTTCTCTATGCCCCTGCGTGCGGGCTGCGCCCTCCCAAACCCTCCCGCGGGCGGAGGTCTGGGGAACCGGATTTCCCCGTACCCTGCTTGAGGGCCAGGCCCTCCCGCGGGCAGGGGCGTGGGGAAACCCGGGTTCCCCACACCTCTGCCCCAGCAGCCTATGTTCACGTTAGAAGATCAAAACGCCGCCGATCGCAGGGATCAGCGGCGTTGAAAGCAACTGCCGATGCTTCCCTACGCTGGCATGATCCAGGTCAGGTTCAGAGGGTTAGCGGCATCAATCGGGCCGCACTCTCAGCCAGACTCTTCTGGCGCCCCTAGCATGGCCACACGGGCCGTGGCATTCGGTTGTCTACGGGGGGGAAACCCGGTTTCCCCGGGACCCCTGCCCTGCGGGCAAGGATCACGCTTCCCTATCGTGCGCTCGTTGCGATGGATACCATTATACTGTTCTTATGGAGCATTGCAAGGAGGGACATGCGAGGGCTACGCCCTGGCACCTCCTCACCCAGGGCTACTGCAACGTCTTTGGGGCTTGCCCCAGAACCCAGGATCCTGTCGGGCAACAGAACTGCCCGACAGCCCACTGTTGAAGACGGACGTTGCGCAAGCCCTGCATCCTCACTTCAGCCGTCCATGCGGCTCCGCCGCACACCGACGGGATGAACATAAGTTCTTCCTGGGAGGGCTGCGCCCTCCCAAACCCTCCCGCGGGTGGGGGCATGGGGAAACCGGGTGTCCCCACACCCCTCGCCGAGGGCGTATGTTCACCGCAGGCCCCATGCGCAGGGCGCACACCGCCCGATGCAAACGGCCCGGGAGCACGGGCGTCCCGCCCGCGCCACGGCGCCGCGGGCACGGTGACTGCCCCCCTC